>JAFGFM010000135.1 GCA_016931115.1 Deltaproteobacteria bacterium
ACTGCGCTGATATCCCTTTCATCAGAAGGGTAACGTTCAATAGCCTCCATACCCAGTTTCATCATCTCTTTATGGTAGTTTGTAATTATAAGAGATTTAACTTCAGGACCAGTGGAAACAACAGTGTCGGCCTGTTCCCAGAGCCCTTTTTTATTTCTTGTGATCAGTCCAAGCTCCTGCAACACATCAAGCGCCTTTTCTGCCTCCCTTGCAGTAATGCCGGGGTTTAATAATTGTGCAATTTTATCAGGGGTAATATTGTGATCTCCAAAAACCACAATTTCACGTATTGCAGGGTAATACCACTTTGAAAAATATGCATAGCCTGCCTTATCGATTTTGTGGGATTTGAGGTAACCGGTCACTGTCATCATTTTTTTATAATAATAATCCTTGTCATCATGGCTTGACGCCTGATTCATGTATACAAGGTTCTCAAAATAATCCCTTTCCTGTTTTTTAAATTCAAAGCCCTTTGCGACTTTTCCTGTACCTTCATTTGACAGATTTCTCTTTCCATCAATTATTAATTTTAAAAAATTGGGTGATGAAAAACCGGCTTTTCCAGCAAAAACCCTGTATGAGAACAGGTAATTCCTCTGTTTTTTGTATTCAAATAAATCTTTGAGAAAGGCCCTGTAATCAAGGTAGTCAAAGATTTTGGGCTTTTCTTTGTCCTTTTTTCCGGAAGTATTATCAGGAGATCTCATATTTATAACCCGTTATTGTGTGTAAAAATATAGCATTTATGTCTTGCCATTACTATGGAAATAATAATGAAAAAAGATTAAATGTATTCTGATGAATACAATAATAAATATGTAATCAATTAATATATTGAAAATAAAGTAAATAATAGAATAAAATTAAACTAATCAATCGTCAATTATTATATATAATATTGTTTAGAATTTATTTGCCATTGAAGGGGGTGATAGTAATCATACTTTTATAATGGTAATCAATGTGACAAGATAATAAATGACATATCTTACTGCATGTGATAATTAATTTTACCGGTATTCATAATGCTGTGTAATTAATTGAGAATAATATTTATGACCGAGACAAAAGAAAATAAAAGACTCACAGAGACCGTAAAAGGCGCTGGTTGAGCATCAAAGCTGGGTCCGGAGGACCTGGCAAAAGCGCTTTGCGGGTTAAAGCTTCCTCAGAGTGATGATCTACTTATAGGGCTGGATACATCGGACGATGCAGGTGTGCTCAAGCTCACTGATGATATTGCCCTGATACAGACAGTGGATTTCTTTACCCCTGTTGTTGATGACCCATACTCATTCGGACAGATAGCCGCAGCAAATGCCCTAAGCGATGTATATGCAATGGGCGGTGTGCCCATTACTGCCATGAATATTATAGCCTTTCCTGTTAGCAAGATGGATATCAGCGTGCTGCAGGAGGTGTTAAGGGGTGGCCTTGACAAGATAAAGGAGGCTGGCGCACTGCTTGTGGGCGGGCACAGTGTTGAGGATGATGAGTTCAAGTATGGCCTTTCTGTTACCGGTAAGGTGCACCCCAAAAAGGTGCTTGCCAACAGGGGGGGGCGGCCCGGGGATATGCTTGTGCTTACAAAACCGCTCGGCACCGGGATTGTGAACACTGCTATCAAGGGGAATCTTGCAGGGGAAGGGCTCATTAAAAAAGTGATCGAGATCATGGCTGGCCTCAATAAATACCCGGCAGAAGAGTTTGATGATTTTAAAATAAGCGCATGCACTGATGTCACAGGTTTCGGCCTTATAGGTCATGCCTGTGAGATGATAGATGACATGGCTGTTGGCCTAAGGCTTTTCAGGGATAGTATGCCTTTTATTCCTGAGGCCATTGAGTTTGCTCAGATGGGCATTGTGCCCGCCGGAGCCTTAAGAAACAGGAAATACAGGGAGGGCCAGGTTGAAGGTATGGACAGTATTGATCCTGTGATCCTCGATATCTTATTTGACCCCCAGACATCGGGCGGCCTTCTTGTTGCAATAGATAAAAATCAGGCCGGGGATTTTGTAGCAAGACTAAGGTCAAAGGGTATTCAGGATGCCGCCATTATCGGCGAGTTTATTGAAGGTTTCAAAGGTAAGATCGTTCTATAATTATTGCCTTACCCCTCTTTTCATGCCACCTGAAATAACCGCTGTTCACTGTCCGTAATTCCAGATAAATGTGACTGGTTTTTCAGCCATTTTTACTTTATGTATACATAAATGTACACACTGTAATCCCACCATTTTTCTTAATGCAGTGTGACGCCTTCCGCATCCAGCCTGTAAAATTGCCTTCTTAAGGGCTAAAAAAAATAACAGTATTGATTTTTGAAATGATTTATTCTGTAAAAGGTAATATTAAGTAGACATTTAAAGCCTTGCAGTGCTGATAAAAGTCCTTAATGGTATATTTAAGTAGACTTTTGATGGTCTAAATATGGCTTTTCCTCATAAATCCAAATGGTGTGATCAGGCTCAATATCGACCAGAAAAATATTTTATTCTCTTCATAAAGTTTTTGTAACAATCTGAAAAATCATAAGTATTCCTGTTTTTACCTATAGATTCCACCATGGTGAATTATTTTTTGCACTTTCAATGGTATTGAAAATGCATTTCCATCTCAAAATTATAACAAGATGACATTTAAGGAGGCTGGCATGTTCAACATGATTTCACAAGGTGGCATTTTTATGTACGTAATTCTTGGCGTTTCCATTATCGCCCTGGCCCTGTTTTTTGAAAGGGCTTCATATCTCTATTTCAGGCTCAAGCTAAACATGGATAAGGCCTTTTTCGGGATTATGAAGGCACTGGAAAAGGCAAACTACAGTGATGCCCTTAAGGAGTGTTCAAAAATAGAAAACCATCCCCTGGGAAGGATTCTCAAGGCCGGTCTTATAAAATCGGATAAAAAGGACAAGGATATTGAGCGGGCAATGGAAGAAAAGATACTGAGAGAGATACCAAGGATCAAGGCGCGTATAAACCTTCTCACACTCTTTGCAAATATCTCAACGCTACTGGGGCTGTTAGGAACAATACAGGGATTGATGCTCTCCTTTAAGAGCGTGGGCAGTGCATCAGAGGCCATGAAACAGGAGATACTGGCATCCGGTATATCGGTAGCCATGCTGACTACAGCATTCGGGCTTATTGTGGCGATCCCCTGTCTTATTGCTTATTACGTTTTAAATAACAGGGGGGAGTTCATCATTGACCAGTTCGAAGAAAAGGCCCTCTCCCTTGCCAATTCTCTTTCTACTTTAAAGAAAGATGGGAGCATATAATGTCTGCTTTTTTGCGGCTAAAAAGAAAAGAGATGGAGGATGGGGAACCAAATCTGGTACCCATCATGAACATGTTTCTGGTCATTATCCCGTTTCTTCTTATGTCGGCAAGCTTTTATCAGATAAAGGCTGTTAACACATCCATACCTGTCCTTTCAAGTGGTGGCGCAGATAAGGCCGGTGAAGAAAACTCTATCAGCCTGACTGTTGTTGCAGAACTAAAGAAGGAATCGATCAAGCTCTCGGTCATGAGCGACAGACTGACAGATGAAGAGATTCAGCAATTTAAAGCAGAATACACCGCTGATGATAACAGTGGCTTTCCTATGGATAAATATACAAGCCATCTAAAGGATATAAAGGCAAAATACCCGAAGAGTGAAACCCTGATCCTGATACCTGACAACAGCGTTGATTATGAGACCATAATTCGCGCTATGGATATGGCAAGAAAGGCAGGGGAGGTAACCCTTTTCCCGAACGTAGTTTTATCAGGTTCAGTAGGATAGGAGTTAGATTAATGGGACTCGGTGAAAGAAGAAGAAAACAAAGCGTTACACCAAAACTTATGCTCACATCCATGATGGATATGTTCACCATAGTGCTGCTGTTTCTTTTATGTTCACTTTCTGACAAACCGGAATCGATCAGGCTGGATAAGGATCTTGAGCTGCCGAAATCATCTGCCGAAATCGATTACGATCAAAATCTCAAACTGGTTTTAACCAGGAGCCAGTTGATGATTGATGATGAGAAGGTCGCCGAAGTGAAAAATGGAATGATAAGCGGTGTTGATGAAAAGGATCTTAAGAAATCTCTTCTGTATAAGCGGCTGAAAGAAACTTTTGAAAAGAGCAAAGAAACGGCAGCGGATAGCAATGAAGATAATGCAAAAGAACAGGAGATAGTATTTGTCTGTGACAAGAGCCATGAGTTTAAAGTGATTAACCAGGTAATAAAGACAGCAGGGCTGGCAGGGTATCCCAACTTCCAGTTTGCAGTGCTGCAGGAATGATAAAAAGGAGAAAGGCATGAAAGAAAAATTTTCAAAGATATTAGTAACAGGCCTTTTCACTGCCCTGTTCATCCTGTGCGCCTCATCAAATCTTTCTGCTGAGGATGAAAAGGCAGAAAAGATAGAGCAGGTTGACAAAGCAGATACGCCAGATAAGTCAAATCAGTCAGATAAAACAGACACTGCTCCTGATAAGGATTCCCTTATGGAGCGTATTGATTTTGGCAACTCTTATATCCTGGGCCAGAGCATAAAATCAGGCGCCGTATATCTGCTGCATCGTAAAAAGAGCAATATAAAAAGCATGTTGAAGACCAGGGATGATTACAGGAAGGAGATCCTGGAAGATCTGAAAGTAAGTAAGAAAAGGTAAATAATCCTGACCTGTAAATATTAAACATTACCAGTCAGTGATAAAAGGGTGGAGGTATTATGGACAAGATACATGCAAATAACCAGGAGGTAAAACCGGATAGTGTCCCGGTTAAAGTCGGAAACATGGCAGTTATGCATAATGAGAATAATCCCTCGGAATCAATAAGGATAGAGGTTTATAAGGGGAATGAATTCATAGGTAAAAAGATATTCTCACAGCCACGCATATTGATTGGAAGAAGTCTTGAAGCAGACCTTGTACTCTCTGATGAAACGGTTGCTGATCAGCATGCATGTATCACATTGATAGATAAACAGGTTGTAATCCTTGATCAGACACAAAAGGCAAGCCTGATGATTAATGGCGCATCATGCGGCATTTCCATTATTAATCTATCCGAGCAGGTCGGTATCGGCCCCTATACACTTACGATTATCCATCAGAAAGAGGTGATTGAAAATCAATCATCCGGTTCAACTCCTGACAATGAAAGTTTAAAAGAGATAAATACAGCATCAGGTAACGAAGATACCTCTTTCTCTAGTGCTACAGGTATTTTTATTGCAGAGCAGGCTAAAAGGAATATCGATCAAACAAAAAAGGTTGAAATACCGGAAGTGGATCTATTCAGCCTGTTACAGGGAAGCCAGAAGACAGAGGATACACTCTTTGACCTGGTGTTTGAAGGTGACATAAAAGCAGGCCTTAATGTTCAGTATGTTAAATCAGGCCTCGCAAAGATATTAAAGGTTGAGGAATCCCGCATAGAGCCATTTTTTAAAGGGAACAGGGTTATAATAAAAAGCAACCTTGATGTAGAGACCGCAAAAAAATATAAAGCCATTGTTGAAAAGAGCGGTGCAATATGCAGGCTATATGTAAGCAGGGCCTCAATAGCCAATGATCCTCTTCCTGAAAAGGTGCCGGAAAAAAAGGCTGTTGTAACCAGCGAACAGCCATCCGTAAAAAAAGAGACAGAAAATACTGCATGTTCAAAAAAGAGGGAGTCTTCTGAACCAGTAAGACAGTTCATAAAAAAGGCAGAAGAAAAGGCTGTCTGGAAGTTTTACGGGGCTGAGACAGAAGATGAATACGATGAGGATGATATTGACCTCCCTGCGGATTTTCTACTGAAAGACAAAATAAGTGACTTGAACAGGTCAAGTGAATCTCTGAATCCATCCAATGGAAAGTATCTTGAGATTCTTAAACTTAATGGGGATGAGATAATAGATATAAGACATCTGGATGAAAATGAGAGGTTTTTTATCACAGATGGTATGAACAAACGGTTCTGTCTCGCTGAGTATACAGGCGCTGAGGATGCCCGGTTTTATTTCAGGGAGGATCTGCAGGGATATCTTGAGACTGAAGAGAGGCCCCCTTTTGGTTTAGAAGAGCTTGTAAAGGATGAAAACTGCACAAACAGGCGTAAGAGGATATTTGGTAAAACAATACCTTTAAGGGGCAGGGCGGTCGTCTCTGACGGATATTTTGAATACCAGATGCGCCTGGTGAGCAGGTCGTTTATACCGGAAGCACCGGAAATAGCAAGGGCCCGTAAAAAACCATACAAGCACCTTGGTGTCTCCCTTGTCTTTCATATCGTCTTTTTAACATTCCTCGGGTTTATCCCCTCTTTTCATAGTGAGAATAAACCAGTTGATGAGCCCCGTTTTGTTAAACTCGATTCCGCTCAGTTTGCAGAACTTGAAAAGGTAATCAAACCTCTGCCAGAACCAGAAAAGAAACCAGAGCCAAAACCAGAACCCAAACCATCGGTACAGCCGCCGGTAAAGGAACAGATAGTAAAGAAAAAACCGGAACCTGTAATAGCAAAAAAGGAGCCGGTTAAACTCGCTGCTGACAGCAAACCCTCAGGGGCAAGTGCAGCTTCAGGGCCTGACAAGCATCCTGATGCAGGCGGCGGATTTGGTAAAGGTAATGTGTCAGCAAGGAATATCAACCAGACAGGAATCCTGAGTATGATTTCCGATACGGTTGGTATCCAGCCGCGCAGCGCCCTGGCAGCGGTTACGAACCTGGATGCTGTATCAACGCCAAATGTCAGCACTGCCAATTTCAAGGTGGGAGGCGTTGTCGGAAAGCTGGGCACAGGCGAGATATCGGTGCCCAAGGCATCAGCTGCAATAGTTTCCACAAAGGGCTCGAGCCAGGTGCTGAGGAGTCATGGCGCAAAGGGTGAAGGAAGGGTCGCTGCGCTTGAAAAAGGTACGACAGGAGAAAAAGAGGTCATGGGTATGGTTACTGTAACGCCTGACAAATCAGTCAGGATAAGCGGTGGCCTTTCAATGGAGGCGGTAAAGCGTGTTATTGATCAGCATCTGGGTGATATCACCTACTGCTATGAAACCGAGTTGATAAATAATCCATCAATTATGGGAAAGGTGATATTTGAATGGAAAATCATGATTTCAGGAGAGGTTGGAGAGGTAAGAATCAAATCATCTTCAATCAATTCTCATGAGATCCATAACTGCATCAAGGAGTCAATTCGTGGATGGCAGTTTCCAAAACCCAGTGGTGCTGAGGTTATAGTCTCATATCCGTTTGTGTTTGATATTGTAGCATTTTAAAGGAGGTCTATCAGTGATGAAAAAGTATTTGGTAATAATCGCCCTTTCAATTTTTATATTTTTTCCTGTAAGTAATGCATCCGGTGAAGACACAAAGGATGAGGCAAGGGTCTATGCAGTTCAGAACCGTATTTTTCACAGGGATCACGAGATAAATTTTGATATCGGTTATATCGCAAACGAGAATTTTTTCCATCCATTTCCCATAGGGTTTGGTTACATATTCAACCTGAACGAAAATTACGGATGGGAGGTTGCAAGGGCGCAGTTTATCCTGGCACCTGAAAATGATCTGAAATCCGATCTGGAATCACAATTCGGGGTAACCCCTTCTGAGTTTGCAAAACCTACCTTCATGATTCATTCCCATCTGGTGTTCAAACCATTCTACGGTAAAAATGCTGTGCTTAACAAAGGGGTGATAAACCATGAAACATATCTTTTTGCAGGCGGCGGGGTTGTAAAATACGATTGGAACTACCCTGAGGGGAGC
The DNA here is from genome assembly GCA_016931115.1 of Deltaproteobacteria bacterium. Lineage (GTDB taxonomy): Bacteria > Desulfobacterota > DSM-4660 > Desulfatiglandales > HGW-15 > JAAZBV01. Next base: position 7,771 of record JAFGFM010000135.1, read on the forward strand.
ACCCAGAATGATGGTTCTACCGGTGAGATGGTTCCTTCTGCAAGCTTCGGGATAGGGAGTAAATACTTTATCAATGACAAGTTCTGCCTCAATTTTGAGATTCGCGACATTATGAACTTCTGGAGTGACGGCATGGAAAACAGGATCTATGTCGGAGTCGGTATTGGATACAGGTTTAACCTCAAACCCAGAAAGGTTGAGAAGGATGAGACCTTTGAGAAGTTGAACCGGTACCTGAAAAAGGAAAAAGATAATGACCGCTAGAATCAAACTCTATATCTGCCTTTTAGGGGCAGCCATTTTTTGCGGCAATGCATATGCCCTCTCACCGGTCGAGATGATAAAGTCGCCTGTTAATTACGTAAAGGAATTAATGGGATTTAAAAAGGAGTTAAAAGAGAGAGCTGTTGAGATGCCTGAAGTCATTGAGGGCAGTGAGGATGAAAAACTCAACCGGTTTAAAAGGGGGTATGCCCAGTTTACAGAAGAAAACTACCAGGAAGCGGCCATCGAACTGTACCGTTTTATGTCTATGTCTAATCATGATGAGGAAGATTATGAATGGGCACAGTTCTTCTTTGGCATCAGTATCAATAAACTTAAGATGTCACATGCTGCAAATGATGTGCTGGGTGACCTCGTTGCAAGAAAACCCAATCCCAAGATAGTTACATACTGTCTGGGACTGCTTGAAAATAATGTAAGCACACTTCCATACGATGAGGAGTTTATTGTAAGCCAGGTGGTTGGTGACCAGGATTATGGATTTGTTGAAGGTGATACAGCAGACTTTATCAACTATCTGCAGGGGGTCTATGACTGGGAACACAGGTTTAAGGAATGGGGCAATGATCATTTTAAAAAGATAAATCCCTCATCCAGGTATTATTTCAATTACATCTATAAACTGGCCCTTTTCTCTGTCTATGATGGTGATATTGACGGGGCGATCGGTTATCTGAAGGAGATATTGGGAAGCAGCCAGCCATCAAAGGAGCTGAAGGATGAGAGCAGAAAGACACTCGCAAGGCTTCTTTATGAAAAGGGTGATTATGACACGGCAGATATGATCTATATGGAGATAGAAAAAAACATAATAGAGCAGGCCGATAATCTCCTTGAAAGGGCATGGGTTCATTACCGTCTGGGAAACAGCGAAAAGGCAATGGGGCTCCTATATTCCTTCCAGGCCCCGAGCTTTGAAAATGCCTTCAGGCCGGAGTATTTTATACTCAAATCATTTATCTTTAAGGATGTCTGCAACTACAAAAATGCCCTCTCTGTGGTCAATGAATTCAGAGAGCGTTATGGGGATGCTATAACCAAGCTTTATGAAAGAAGCCTGCCAGAGGAAAATACCCCCCTCATAATGGTACTTCTTAACAAACCCGGTGTAACTAAAACATTTAATTTCCTTGATCTCCTGGAAAAGGAAAAGGGGCAGTGTGAGGCTATTCCGGATGAGCTGTTAAAAAATTACCTTATCAAGATATATGAACTTCAGATTGAAGAGAGCAGTGAATCCTTAAGAAAGCAGATATATAACGGTTATGAAATGATTGCAGATGATCTGTTGAGATATGAAGAGGATGCCTACCTGATGGAATACGAGATAGGTCTGGATATGTATCAGCGGGTCTATGAAAGTCAGTTTGCTGAAGAGAAGACGATAAAAGAGAAGGTGGCAAAAGGGCTGGCAATGTATGAGTTTCAGGGTGAATTCTGGAATGACGAACTGGAGACATATGAGGTCACGCTCCAGAATAAATGCGAAAACATGGAAGAATGGGACATATTTTTCAAATGAGCAAAAACCAAACAGGAAAAATAATACTAATGAGGCAATTCATTTGCACAGCCTGCATGCTCTTTATCCTGACAGGGGTAAGCCTTTATGCTGATGAGGCAATAGAGGATATCTACAAGACCACGGACAAGGAAGAGGAGCAGAAGCAGTTTGTTATCAAACTCAATCAGGACAACAGGAAGATAGACCTTGCAATAGACAATACAAAGCTTCTGATAGACCGTTCAAGAAGCAAACCCTATGTACCTGAACTCTATATGCGCATGGCAGAGCTTTATATAGAAAAATCAAAGATCGTCTATTTCATACAGAGAGAAAAAAATGGCAATCAAAAGGAATCTTCTCTGAATAAATTCGAGTATGAGGTGTTTAAAACAAAGGCAGTTGAAATATACCAGAGGATTCTGGATCATTACCCTGATTATCCTGACAGGGATAAGGTCTATTTTTTTATGGCCCATGAACAGAGGGAACTTAACAACATAGATGAGATGGTGAATTGTTATAAGACCCTGATCAAGAATCATCCAAAGAGTAATTATATCCCCGAGGCATATCTGCTTTTAGGTGACTATTATTTTGCGCAGCAGGAACTTGAGCTCTCTACTGACCATTATAAAAAGGTGCTTGATTACCCAAAAAGCCCTGCGGTTGCCATAGCGCGGTACAAACTTGCATGGTGTTTTATAAATGCTGTTGATTATGAGAATGCGATAAAGCTGTTCGAGGAGGCGGTAAGAGACATTGAGGCAAACAAGGAGCTGGATGTTGATACATACAGGCATGTTGATGTGCGTCTCGAATCGCTTATTGATATGGCCTACTGCTATCCTGAATACTATAAGAACAGCACACCTGAAGAGGCGCTTGACTATTTCAAGAGATATTCCTGGTCAAGACAGTCATACACCATTGTTATGGAGAAGCTGGCAAACAGATACTTTGCAAAAAAGAAATGGGAAATAGCAGCGACCCTGTACCGGGAGCTGTGTGATATAAGGCAGGACCCTGAAAAACTGCTTGAATACTGTAACAGCATATTTGAGTGTGTACAGGCTATAGGCACCTATGACAGTGCAGACAGGGATGTGGATATAATAGTCAAGGCATTAAAAAGACAGAAATATTCCACAAATGTTGAGGAGAGCCAGAAGGAAAAGGATATAGAAAAGTACGAGGCCTATGCAAGAAATATTGTAACTCATCTTCATGACAGGGCACGAAAAACAAAGTCAAAGGAATCTTTTAAGATAGCCGGGGCGGCCTATAAAAACTACCTTGAATTTTTCGAAGGCAGCCCTGTGAGAGCAGATATGCAGAAAAACTATGCAGAGGCGCTCTTTTCTGCTGAAGAGTATCTTGAGGCGGGAAAAGCCTATGAAAAGATTTTTAATACAATCAAACTTGATCCGCAGGATAAACAGGAAAAATTATACAGTGCGGTCATATCCTATTACAATGCACTTAAGGATAAGGAACACCTTAACAATTATGAGATAACATACGCACGGCAGGGCATGAGGGCAACCGGAAAGATGTATGCCTCTTCCTATCCCCAGAGCCCGGTTATCTCGGATGTGCTCTTCAATGTTGCCTGGGTTGCCTATGACGCAGGTATGAATGACAAGGCGGTAGAGGAATTAACAGACTTTATTGATAAATATCCGGAGGGTGATTCAGCAAAGGCTGCTGTCCATCTGGTGCTTGATATCTACAATATGGATGAAAACTACAAGGGGCTTTATGAATATGGAGAAAAGATATTAGCAAACGACAGGATTACTGACAGTAAATTCAAACAGGAAATTGCAGGTATTGTAAAGAATGCAGACTCAAAAATAGTATCATCCATGACCCTTGCCGCTGTTGATAACTGGGATCAGGGTAAGAAGGAACTTTTATCCATTGCAGATGACGAGGCATCCTCAGGCATGGGTGAGCAGGCCCTGAATGCGCTTGTTGTATCGGCAGTGGAAAAGAATGATTATGAAACCCTCTTTACAGCTGGCGAATCCCTGATCAGAAAATTCCCGGAATCTCCACGCTCCAAAGAGACAATGAACAGGATGATAGAAACATCATACAAGATCGGCCAGTTCAGACTGCTGGTTGAATATATGGAGTCATTCCTCACTCTTGAGCCGAAACACAAATCATCAGCAGATTTTTTAAGCCAGGCAGCAAAGATAAGGGAGAGTTTTGGTCAGTATGATATGGCAAATAAACATTATCTGGCCCTCCTGAACCACCCACTGTATTCAAAAAAGGATCAGGAGGAGGTAGTCTTTAGCATCGCAGGAAATGCCATTAAGGGTAACAATTACGATGAGGCATTATCGATCCTGAAAAACAGGTATGCATCTCTTGGCACAACAGGGAAAATTCATGCAGATGCCATAATAGCCTGGATATATAGTCAGAAAAATGAAAATGAGAATGCAAAAAGATATTATGCAAACGCGCTGAAATCCTATGAAAAGGGGCTGGGTAAAAAAGATTCGGCCATGAATGATGCGGTTGCAAGGATTGTATTTGCAGAGGTTAACAGGCTGGAGGGCAGATACTATGCCCTGAAGCTTGTAGACAGTATAGATAATGCGATTGTAAAACAGAAGACAGATCTTTTAACAGAGCTTGAGAAAAAATATGAACAGGTAATCAGTTATCAGTCGCCTGAATGGGCACTCAAGGCATGTTACCAGACTGCACTTCTCAATTTCGAGTTTGCCTCATTTTTAAAGAATGCCCCGCTTCCTGAACTAACCGAGGAAGAAAAGCAGGCATATATGGCAGCTATAAACCAAAAGGCCTCCGGTTACTCAAAAAAGGGTGACCAGTACATGGAAACATGCTCCGAACTTTCAAGAAAATGGGAGATATGCGATCCTCAAATGGTTGCCTATTACCAGCCTGAATACAGGTCAGACACACAGGGCAAAACCTTTAAGATATTTAACGGCAGGATATCTGACAGCCAGGTCGGCAAAGAAAGTTTCAGCGACCAGCAGTTAAGGGCTATATATGACAGCCTTTACAGAAAATCCGGACAGGTTGTGAGCCTCATTGCACTATCAAAGGCATATATAAATAAAAGGGATTTTGGTCAGGCAATCCTTGTTACAAGGAGCATGATGGAAAATGTCCCGGATAAGGATAAGCGGACAGAATCCACTCTCTTTACAATACTCGGGGTATGCCACCTGTATATGGGAGAGGACACCCTGGCAAGGGATGAATTTAAACATGCCCTGAATCTGGACAAGGATTCAATGGAGGCAAAGATAAACCTTGCAGGTCTCTATTCTCATTATGGACACAAGGATAAGGCAATGGCAATGAAAGCGGAGATCAATGCTTCAGGAAATATTGGATCATCAGAGCTTATTCACCCGAAGGCAAAGGAATATTATTATGCTGATATGCGGACAACTAAAAATTAGGCGTACATTCCATTTAATTATAACCATCCTGGCAGGTATGATGATTATATATGGATGTAATTCCAGGAAAAAAAATGGGGGAACAGCCACAACCAACGAGCCCCCAGTGTACCAGCCGACAAATACAAGGCAATGGGATATGACCCTTGTGAAACATCTTGAGGCTGAAGGCCTCCTGACGCCAGGTCTAAGCGCTGTAAAGGGCAGTGATGGAAATATCAGGATTGCATATTTCAGTGACGGGACAGATTTTAATACTGAGAACCGTTACAATATAAATTTTATCCTGTGGGATAGCGTTACAAACAGCATAGTTAGCGAAGAGACCTTTGACCCGACCCCTCCTGAAACAGGAGGGGAAGGGCTTGACAACTGTAACCCGCTTGCTTTAGCGCTCAATAATTCTAATGTCCCTGTTATAGCCTATCAGGGTGGATTATTCAGGGATCAGGCCCCCAGCGATGGAGAGCAGTCAGATGTAATGTTCAGCATTCGGGGAGTCAACAGCTGGGCAGAATATACAGGCGCCATTGGCTATGTTGATCGTAATCCATTCTATGACGGCCTTGCAGGAAGTGATCTCTCCTTAGCTGTTGATTCATCAGGTAATATTCATATCGCCTTTCAGTTCTATTTTGAAGGCATGGATTCATACAATTTTGAATATCCTGCATTGAATTATATCAGGCATGAGCAGAGTTCTCTTGGTGATCCTGTAGCTGACAGCGAATGGGCTGACATGGAAGAGACAGTATATGGAAGTGTTTTTACCCAGACATCAGCAGTGCACAGAGGGGTTGGTTACGGATGTAAACTGCTCCTTGATAACAGCAATAATCCGGTTGTATTTTTTACTGAATTTACTGATCACAGTAATACATACGGGTTATGGTTTGCCAGAAGAAACAGTAATGGTGAGTGGTCAAGAGAGTGGGTGGAGCAGGTAGGCAGCGGCTGGACAATAGGAGATATCAGCGCTGCAAAGACAGCAAATGGGAATTTTGCAGTGGCCTATACAAAGGTGTGCCTCGATTGTGATGATGATGAGGGTGATCACCTCAAGTATGCAGTACAATCCGGAAACGGCTGGGATGTGCGGGTAGTGGACCAGTCATCAATATGCGGTCACAGCCCCTCTCTGGCATTTGATAGTTCTGGCAACCCGGCAATAGCCTATTATGACAGACGAAGCTACATAGGCAGGAGCAGGAAATATCTCAAGTTTACACAGTTTAACGGGTCAACTTGGAGGTCTGAAACCGTGGCAGAGGATCATGATTATGGTCATAACAATACTCTGTGGTTTGACTCAAACAACGTGCCATTAATTTGTTCATATTCAGAGGCAAGAGACAATATAGCAATATTTGTAAAACGTTAAAGATGGTTTTGATTGGTTTATACGCCCTATAAAGCATTAGAATTGAGGAGGTAAGGTCATGAAAAATAAATTTAAGACAAGAATAATCCTAATAGTGGGTTGCGCCATTCTTTTATTGTGGCCAGTAAACAATGCATTTGCAGGATGGGCAAATGATATCTTTGATGAGTGCCCTGATGACCAGTGCGGCGCACCACCATCAGGCGGGATAGGTGGAGGTGGCGCAGGAGGCGGGCCCCTTGTAATTTCTTATAACTTTGGCCCAAGATTTTACCCGATGGAGGATTTTGATTATGACGGTGTATTTGACCTTCTTGACAACTGCCCCTTTACCCCAAATGAGCAGACTGAAAATCAGGATGGGGACGATTTCGGTGATGCATGTGACAACTGCCCTGATATAGCAAATAATGATCAGCTCGATACTGATGGTGATGAGGAGGGAGACGCATGCGACACGGATGATGACGATGATGGTATTCTGGATATCCATGACACGTGCCCCCTGCACTATGACCCGAGCGGTGCTGATCATGATGGTGATGGCATAGGGGACATATGCGATGATGATGATGACAATGACGGCGTCCCTGATACGGTAGATAACTGCCGGCTCGTTTCAAACCCCAGCCAGGAAAATGATGATTATTACTCGGTAGGGGATGATGAAGGCAATGCCTGTGACAATGATCTGGATAATGACGGTTTCCTTGAGCCTGACGAAGACCTTTGCCCGAAGTGCAGGTCAGTTTCAAATAGTGACATGGATAATGATGATATCGGGGATGCGTGTGATAACTGCCCAAATATATTTAATCCTGATCAGACCGATACTGATAATGATGGAATAGGAGATGCATGTGATGACTAGACTTCTGTCTATTTTATTAACCCTTGCAATGTTTGCGGTACTCTCTGCATGTGATGCACCTCCTCTTGAAAGATTCAATGTAAGGGATGAGGTAACCATAAATGCAACTTTCCTGACAGAAGACCCTGAAAATATCATCTTCCCGGTCAAGGTGCTCTTTGCAATAGACTGCTCAGGAAGCATGGGTGGTACAGTGCCCGGTATGGAAGGGGGGTCTGATCCTGAAGGCTTGAGGCTGGATGCTGTAAGGGAGTTTGTAAATACCTATAACACGGATGAATACCCAAATGTATCCTTTGAAGTTATGCTCTGGAACCTCTCTGTTATGGATACTACAGGTAATGACAGCGGCCAGCCAGGGTTTACCAGGTCTGCCACTGAGATAAGCAGGGTACTGGATGGGGCAAACAACCAGTCCATGACAGATTACCTGGGAACTATAGACGCTATAAGGGTGGATATAGAAAATGATATTCATCGTACAGCGCAGCAGGAGGGTGGGGCTGATACACTTGTAAGGACAAAATATATTGTCCTGTTCTTCAGTGACGGCCTGCCAAATGTACCTGATGGGATTGGCAGTTCCATGACCCAGGCCGATGCGGATATATTTGAAAGGGTTGAGGAGCTCAACGATATGGTTAATGAAAATGGTGTTGGTGGTTTCAGTTTCCATACCTTTCTGCTTTCAGCCCTTTTCGGACCCGGCGATGAGTCGGATATGCAGCGGGCAATTAACACTTTGCAGCAGATGGCCCACAGGGCAGGCGGTATATTTATAGAGTTTGAGAATGCCGAGGCAATTGATTTTGTAAATGTTACAGACTTAAGATTAACGGCTGAATATACAATAGAATTTGCCCTTGCATTTAATCAGAATGTAAAGCCCGGTACAGACCTTGTGCATACGGATAGTGATGGTGACTGGCTCAATGATGCAGAGGAGCTGATCTATGACACAGACCCTCAAAACCCTGATACAGATTATGATGGAATGGGGGATTATTTTGAGATCAAGGTCAGCTCGCCTCAGCAGGAGCTTGACCCTCTTGAAAATGACAGCCCGTGTCAGGCCTCTGAAGATGGAACATATCCTGACACAGACTTTGACGGGCTGACTGACTGCGAGGAATACATCAAGGGTACAAACAGGTATATGACAGATACTGACCAGGATGGAATACCTGACGGTGTTGAGTTTTACATGGGGACAAATCCACTGATAGATGAAATGATTAAGGACAGTGATTTTGACGGTAATCCGGACTGGCTTGAGGTGCGTGCTCATACAAATGTACTGGCGAGTGATCCTCAGGTTCAAAGGGATAACAGCTACCAGTACAACCTGATTGACCAGGGGTATCCGAGGGATGCAGAGACAGGGTCTCTTCTACCCATGCGCCAGTTTAACCTCACAGTATCCAATATTGATATCATGAATACCCTTGGATACACGGTTGATGGCGTCACCTATCTTAATCCGGGTGATAATATTATACGTCTGTATATTGCCCAGAGGCCGGCTGATCTGCCAAACAGCCCGCTGATATACCGGATGGCCGAGATACAGATTAACTATAACGAGGCAGTGCGGGATATTTATTTGACCCCTAACGATTTTGAACTACTTGACTGATATACTTTTTAATGGAGGTGCTGTCATGAAAAAAATATTTTATATAGCAATAATGGGTTTAATCTTAAGCGCCTGTAATTCAGATGGGCCGGACAATAATGCTGATAATCAGGCCAATGGTGAATTGATGCTTAACCGGTCTGTTGCAGGCTCAATATCCGCTGAGGGAGAGGTAGACCTTTACCATATAAGTGTAAATGATGCCAATACCATTTTAACTGTCTCAGTCGAGGGGGATACTGTTCATCCTGATGTGGATCTCCTGGTAACAGCCTATCAGAATGAGGTCAATGAGGACAACAGGTTGATGGCAGATCATGCCCCTGAAGATTCATACCTGCCTGCTGATATTGATATGAATATATATATCGACCAGCCAAAGGAGATATATATTGCTGTTAGGGACCTCATGGATGATGAGGCTGATCCTGAACAGAGGTACCATCTTACTGTTTCTACTGCCAGCATTGAGGAAGAAAATAATGATTTTTCAAGCGCCACCCAGCTTACGGTTGATAACCAGGGCAGCATAGTAACAGAAAAAATAGATTATGTGGGAGATAAGGATTGCTTTGCATTCAATATAACCCAGGAAGGGATTTACAGTATTACAATAGATTACGAACCCTTTGTGGGCGGAACCCAGGTAAGGCCAGCAGCAAGGCTTTTTGGGCCTGACGGTGCGATGATTGACTCTGTAAGCAACATAACTGGTGACGGGTTTAAGTTCCTGGCACATCTTACCGCATCGGCTAATCCTTATCATGTTGTTATAGAGGACACGGGTAATGATGATTCTGATCAGTCATCCTCATATGGGATCAGTATTGTCTCTTTTGACTCAGATGAAAACTATCAAAATGATTCAAAGGAAGAGGCTCTCCAGATGACACTATCAGGAGGCAGTACCTATTCAGCTGATGCTGCCCTTGATTATGCATCATCATCTGAAGACCCGGATCATTTTGGGGACAGGGACTGGTATGTTATACCTGTTGACAGTGTTAATGTCACAGGCATAAAGGTCATAAATTTTACCATGACTGATCAGGATAATATCAGGAACCTTGACTACAGGATAAGCCTGATGGAGGAATCAGGGGCTGTACTATTTGCCCATGATTATAATGGAGGCAGTTCCCCTTACGTATGCCAGATGAAGGCAGGTGCAGGCGACCATTTTCTGCTTGTTGAGGCAGCAGGAACAGACAGGGTGCAGGGAAGTGCAGCTTATACAGTTGATATCGAGGTGATTGGAGTAACAGACCCTGCTGAAGCAGGTAATGGCAATAATACAGAGAGTAATGCAACTGTTATCACATCAGGTGCAGCGCTGGAAGGTAAAATTGCATTCAGGAGCGATGTCGACTGGTACAGGATACAGGTGCCTACAGAGAGCCCCAAGATCCTGGAGTTATCCCTTGATAGCGCTGAATCAATGGTGGAATATGATGTGCAGATCAGGCTGAATAACGATACCCTGAAAAGACAGTATGACACAAACGGTTCAGATGCCGCTACAGAGCTATCGACCAGTATTTATATAGATGCCAATTCTCAGACAACAACAGATTATTACATTAAGGTTGCTGATTACCAGGATGATGATGGTGACTCTATCCCCTATAACCTTTTAGTTAATGTTGTGCCGGTACCGGCTGATGCAAATGTTTCAACCGCACCCGGGGATGAGTATCGCTATTACTTCAGTGAGGTGGAGGAAAGGGCAATGGATGCCAGCAGGTCAACTGACCTTGAGCTTGAGATCTGGACAACAGAACAGCCTGAGTTCAAGGCGGATACGAGCTTATTTAACTTCAGGGCAGCGGATCTTGCAGCCCTGCATATTACAAAGACAAATAACCCTGACGGCACTGTTACAATCACCTTTCCGTGGATAGCAGGTTTTGTTGATTACCAGGGTGACAGGGATTTTTACAAGCTTGATCTTAAAACCCTTGATCCGGCCATACCTGATACACAGTGGTACTATGATGTAGAGATAAGGCTTGCGACCAGGGCCGCGACAGGAGTGGAATATAACTGGAAGTTCTATCGTGACCATAACGGGAACGGTATTATCATGGATAATCCCGGTGCAGATGACGGTTACAAGGCCAATAACGGTGATGTTACTCTTACCAGCGAGGCTATAGATATTACTACTCCTTCAGGTACAGAGACATTCTATGTCGGTGACAGGTGGACGACCGAAAATCCGAGAGATTACAGTGTCTATATAGGCATGAGCGATTTTGACTTCAGAAATCTGCCAACATCAAACCCGGATGACCCGGTGGCCAATCCTGATCCTGACAATGACTGGGGATATGATGCCCCATATTATTTTAAAGTTGTATTAACCTATCATCCGGGGGTCTCTTACCCGCAGTGATATAATAGTTCCCTCCAAAAAGAGCCCCCTTATGAAGTTATTGTTGCTTCATAAGGGGGTTTTTGTTTTCAGCTTTGAGCTTTGAGCTTTGAGCTTTGAGCCTTGAGCTTTCACCTTTCACCTTTCACCTTTTCCAAATGCAAACTGTGAATAAATAATATCAATTTCATTAAAATATTATTTTCCTCTTGACACGCTTACAAATGTAAGTATACTTACAATCGTAATCATGATTACATCAGTAAGTAAATGGCTAAGTTTAGAAATGATCAAAACTATTGGGTTGAATAACAGGCAGGGAGGTTAAAAATGGTCAAGCATATTTTGGTATTTACAATAGTATTTATCTTTCAGGCAAATCCAGCGGTATTTGCCCGGGCTGATCTGGAGAAGACAGAAACAGAGATGAAAAATGCCATTAAAATAGAGGGGGATGCGCAAAGAGAGGTTGATACCTGGGCATCAGAAAAGGATGACCTTGTCTCTGAAATCAGGACAATCCAGACCACAAACACCTGGCTTGATTACCAGATTCAAAAATACAACCTCTATATCAACAGGTTAAATCAGGAGATTGCCCTGCTGAATACAAAGAAACTCGAGGCCAGAAAGGTCAGAGAAGGGCTTGAGCCCTACCTGGAAAAGGAGGTTTTGATACGCCTTGAGAGATTTATTGCAACAGACCTGCCATTCTATGAAGCAGTAAGGGCGCAGGGCATAAATGATATAAGAAATACCATGAGCGATCCTCACAGCACCCTTGCTGAGAAGCTTCGCCAGGTTTTGAGTGTTCTTGAGATAGAGGCCAACTATGGCAAGGATGTAGGTACTTCAGACGTAACTTTGACCCTGGACGGGAAGGATACAGAGGTGACCCTTCTTCGCTTTGGCAGGGTGGCCATGTTTTATACATCTATGGATGGAAAAAGGGTTGGCATGTGGAATGATCATGAGAGGAAATGGGAGCCCCTTCCAAAAAATCACGAGCGGGATATCAGCAGGGCCATGCAGATGGCAAGACGAGAGAGGACTATTGGACTGATTAATATTCCTGCAGGAGCAATAAATCATGGAAACTAAAAAAATAAAATATCTGATCATTTCATGTTTCTTCATGGTGTTGATTTCATTAACAGCAAATGCCCTGGCTCAGGAGGCGTGGCAGAAGGTGGAGCATGAGATCAATCAGGAAAAAATCAGGGCAGAACAGGATGCAAAAAAAACAGGGCAGCTTGTATCAATGGATCGTACTGATATGCAGAAAGAGGCGGCAAAACTCAGGGAAGAAAATAAAAACCTGGATAAGCAACATAAAACCCTGATCAAACAGTACGAAGATCTTGTTGGTCTTCAGGCAAAATTGGAGGCGGATCTTGCAGAGGAACAGCAGGATGTAGAGGAGGTAGAGGGTACGCTTCGCTCAGGTGCAAAGGAGGCCGAGAGTATGATCCGTGCAAATCCGATCACATCAGAAATCCCTGGTAGAGTGGGAATTATTGAGAGGTTGCGCGATCCTGACAGGGTCCCTGGCCTGGAAGGGATCAGGGATCTGATAGAGGTCTACTTTGGGGAACTGGAGGCCTCACGTAAAATAACAAAGAGGGAGGGTGAATTTGTTGCACCGGACGGGACAAATTCAAAAGGTGAAATCATACGTGCAGGGATCTTTATGACCTATTTTAAGAAACCGGATGGGGAAACAGGTTTTCTTCAGCCGGAAACGGATGGAATGCGCCTCATTGGTGTTCCAGGTAATATACCCGGGTCCGTCCTGAAGACCATCAGCGACTATTTTGAAGGTAAATCGAAAATCATCCCGATAGATCCGTCACGCGGGGGGGCATTCACCTCCTATACAAAGAAGTTAAAATTTGCTGACTATCTGGAGGATGGCGGCAGCATTATGTACTTCATTGCCGCTGTTGGCATTCTGGCCCTGTTAATAATTATTGAACGATTTTTTGTCCTCTATAGAACCAGGGCAAATACAGACAAGATCACAGAACAGATTACAGGATTTGCAGAAAGCGGGGCATGGGAACAGGTCAATATTACCTGTAAAGAGAATAGCAGGGTGCCTACCTGCCGTATGCTGCAAGGCGCCCTGGGACATATTGGTGCAAGCCAGGATGTTCTTGAAAACACTTTGCAGGAAGGGATACTGCGGGAGACACCGCGTCTGGAGCGTCTTCTTCCAACACTTGGTGTTCTGGCAACCATTGCACCTCTCCTTGGTCTCTTAGGTACGGTGACCGGCATGATAAACACCTTTAAGGTTATTACAGCACAGGGTACAGGGGATGCAAATGCTATGGCAGGCGGTATTTCAGAGGCCCTCTTAACCACAGAGTTTGGTCTTATGGTGGCCATTCCGCTTATACTTACTCATCATATACTTTCACGCCGTGTTGATAAGATTGTGGGTGATATGGAGGAAAAGGGTACTGCCTTTGCGGTAACCATGACCATGAGGGGCACTGTTACTTCAAGCGAGGTATAAAATGCTTATTGATCTATTGGAAAGGGCTATTGAGCACATTGAGACAGGCGGACTGGTAATGTATCCTCTTTTAGTAGTCTCTATTATAATGTTCTTTTTGGTGATGAAGAAATTCATTGAAATACGCGATTTTACCAGGGGTGACATGCCTGTCCTTGAGTGTCTGCAGTCGATTGGAAAGCCCGGCTTTATGGCAGCTAACTGGCAGATGGAGATTATCAAAGGGTTTTTATCAAAACGGACATTTAACGATGACCTTGACAGGAGTATTCTTGAAGTCCTGAGATTGCGCCAGATAAGATTTGTCATGGGTTCTAATAAATCCATCGGAATTCTGGCCAGCATAGCGCCGCTCCTGGGTCTATTAGGGACGGTGAGCGGTATGATCACAACATTTCTAGTGATCGCCAAATCAGGAACAGGAGACGCAAAGGCACTTGCATCAGGGATATCCGAGGCATTGATCACAACTCAAACCGGGCTTGTGGTTGCTGTTCCAGGGCTGTTTCTGGCAAATTTTCTTCGCAGACGCTCAAATACTATTGAGGACCGGATCCAGAGATTCTGTCTTGGATTGCACAGATCACATAGAGACATAGATAGTGAAGAGGGCTAATACTTTAAATGGATGTTTTGATGAAACAACTTTATTAAAAATGGATGGGATATCATGAAGAAAATAATAGAAGGCGGTCGTCGCCGAATTGAGTCAAAACTTGATATGGCTCCCCTCATAGACATGATCTTTATCCTGCTGATCTTCTTTCTGGTAACGACCAGTTTTTCCAGAGAATCCGGGGTGGAACTCAAAAAGCCAAAGTCCGCACCGGCAGAACCCAATGCCCAGAAGAAGACAAATGTGACAGTGGAAATCGGTCACGATAACAGGGTGTTTATCGATGAGAGGGTATATGATGTGCGCACTGTGCGGGCCTATATGGAACAGTTTCTGATTGATGTGCCAAAGGGTACTGTGGTGATCGCAACAGATAAAGACAGCTCTATTGGCCGCGTTATTGAGGTGATGGATCAGTGTAAACTTGCCGGTGTAATATATGTCAGTGTGGCTGAAAGAATCGAGACAAAAGGGACATAGGTGAAATGCTATGAGGAAGATAATCAATAAAAATAGAGGCTCTGCATCAGCAGAGCTCGATATGGCTCCCCTGATCGATATGATTTTCATATTGCTGATTTTTTTTCTGGTATCAGGCAATTTTGTCAAGCAATCAGGGGTAATAGTTCAAAAATCTGTTGCCGAAACAGCTGAGGAAAAAAGTAAAACCAACATTATTCTGGGTATCACCCGTGATAATACAATATTCATAGAGGGCCATGAGGTTGATATCCGTGATGTACAGGGCCATATGGAACGTTTTATCCTGGATAATCCTGATGGCTATGTAGTGATATCACCGGATAAGGATAGCCGATCCGAAATAACGCTCAAGGTGCAGGAATACTGTCATGCTGCGGGTATAAAGCACCTGAGCATATCAGCAGAAAAACCTGAATAGAGGTGGTTAAAATGAATGTACCTGTATACACTGTCTGGAGGCCAAAAAATATTTGCATAATGTCTGTTTTCACCCTTGTGATTAATGCCCTGCTGTTTATGGGGTTACCTGCACTTACACGTATAGCAGACAGAGATCGTGATACCAAAACAGTCAGCCAGTACATGCTCGCAGCCCGTGATACGCCCAGGCCCCATGAGGAACAGAAGGAAAAGAGATTAAGGCAGAAGGAGCTGAAACAGATCCCTGCCACAAAAATAACCAATGTTTCACAACAAAAGCAGGATGCCCCCAAGTTTGCCTTTGATACGAGCACTGGCGGCGCAGATGGGCTTGCAATCGAGATGATGGCACCGGAAGGGCTGAATCTAAGTGCGAATGATTTAACCTTTACTCTAAAAGATGTGGATTCGCCACCTAGGGTTACCAGGGCGCCACCAGTGAATTATCCATTTAAGGCCATGAGCAGGGGGCTTGAAGGACGGGTGTTTGTGCGTATCAGGGTGGGCACAGATGGAAAGGCGACAAATATCAGGGCAGAAAGGGCAGAACCTCCTGAGGTGCTTGACGACTTCAGAGAAGAGGCTGAGAAGGCTGTATCCAGGTATCGTTTTGAGCCGGCCAGACTCGGAGGTGAGGCTGTTCCTGTATGGGCTATGCAGCCAATATCATTTACGCTGAACTAATTAGATGAGCAACCGGAATAAAATGGGGATCAATATGCAAAAGCTTAAACATGTATTTATATATGGTCTGTTGCTTGTACTTCCTTTTGCAATAATTTCTAGTAGTATTGCGCAGGAGAGGGAAGGAAAAAAAGATGATAAATTAACGACCGAGGCAAGGCTCACAATTTTCAAGGCCCAGACAGCCATGAGCGAAGAGAAACCGGAAGAGGCTTTAACAATACTTGATAAATATCTTGCAACACAACCGGATGCTGTTCCTCCTGCTGTTTATGAGTTATACGCATATATATGGCTTGAAAAGAAAGATAATGAAAAGGCCCTTAAATATTTCAGGATCATGTATGAGGCTGAGCCGGATAATGCCAAAGTTTTGAAAAATCTGGCCTCCCTGACATTTCAGGTAGAGCGCTATGCAGAGGCTGCTGTTCTTTTTGAAAAATTGTATGAGGTTGAAGATGCAACTACCCCGGGTGGATCACTCCCCTATGCTGTTAATGCCTATATGATGGCGGAAGATCTGGTTAATTCCAAACGTCTCCTTAAAAAGCTTGTGGGGTTACCGGGCGAAATTGATGCCAAATGGTATGAATGGTTGATAAACATCTGCCTTGAACAGGATGAAATGAATGAGGCTGAAGAGTATATTATCGATCTGCTGCGAATAAACCCGGTTCAGGCAAGGTACTGGAAACATCTGGCACAGATAAGAATTAAACGCGAAGAGTGGCAGGCAGCAACGAGCGACCTGGAGATTTCATATCGAGTGGAAGCGCCTCATAATCTGAGTGAATGGATAATACTTGGAGATCTCTATAGAACAACTGTGAATGCACCGCTTATGGGCGCACGCTGTTATATGGAGGCATATAAAGAAAACAGCGCTGAAAAAGACTATATATCTATCTCCCGCACATATGAGATGGCTTACCGATATGATGATGCTGTAAGGATCCTGAATGAAGGTATCAGAAAAAACCCGGCGAGTACGGCCCTTCTTTTGGAAAAGGGGAGGGTCTTATATGATGCCAGACGCTACACTGAAGCCATTGCCGCACTGGAAGAGTGTCTGAAGATAGATCCACAGTCAGGAGATGCATTATTCCAGATCGGGCTCAGTGCCTGGACCCTCAGGGAATGGGACAAGGCCAGGACAGCCTTTGTGCAGGCAAAACGGTTGTCGGAGAAATACAGCGCACAGTGTGATTCTGTGATTGACCTCCTGGATGATCTGAACGAAGAGAAGGCTGAGGTGATGGCCACTAAATAGAAATTACTCATTGACATAGGTCCTTAATTGTATGTATTATATTCCTACAATTGTAATCCAATTGATATGGAGAAAAGAAATGAGTAAGGTGCCAAAGATCTCAGAATCCGAGTGGCTGGTTATGAAGGCGATTTGGGATGAAAACCCTATCAGCTCCAACAGGGTTGTAGAGATTTTATCAGACTCAACCCAATGGAATCCAAAAACAATAAAGACACTATTAACCCGGTTGGTAAAAAAAGGGGCTGTCGGATTTGAGACTGAGGGAAGGAGTTATCTCTATTATCCTTTAATAGAGGAGCAGATTCTTGTAAAGGAAGAGAGCAAATCCTTTTTAAAGCGGGTTTTTCGGGGTGCCTTAAAACCCATGATTGCCACAATGGTTGAGAGTGAAGATTTATCAGTGGAAGAAATAGAGGAATTAAAGCGTCTCCTTTCTAAAAAATAGGAGGTAGAAATGGCGCCTTTATTGTCCGGGTTGTCAGCCTTTTTCTCCTGGTTGATGGATTACACAATAGATATCAGCATCCTGATTTGCCTCATATTTTTAATCAGATTAATTACATCAAAAAAACTGCCTGCCTGGTGGCATTACAACCTCTGGATCATACTCCTTTTGCGGATGGTTATACCTTTAAAGTTTAACAACCCTTTTAATATCCCGAGCGTTGTCCCCATTTCAATAGATGATAGACTGTTTGAATCAATATTGATTGAGGATAATTTCATAATTACCAAAATTTCATCCGGGCTATCTTCAAACCAGGAGGGATTTAATATACAGGTTAATGATGTAATGCTGCTTATATGGATAACCGGGACTATTTTTTTTGGGATATATATCCTGGTTAAGAATATCAAGTTCAGGAACATCCTCAAAAAAGAACCGCTAATGACAGAAAAAAGGGTACTTTGCCTGTTTGAAGAATGTAAGCAGAGGATGAAAACAAAGACCCTGCTGCAAATTACTGTTACAAACAAAATAAAAACCCCTGCGCTTTACGGGTATATTCACCCAAGGCTCCTGTTGCCTGCGCGTGTTGCTGAAAAACTAAGCCATGCCGAATTAACATACATTTTTATGCATGAGCTGGGTCATTTAAAACGTCACGATATCGGCGTAGCCTGGATTTTTACATTTCTGCATATTTTGCAATGGTTCAATCCTCTTGTATGGCTTGCCTTCTATCAGATGAGGATTGACCAGGAATCGGCCTGTGATTCAGCCGTATTATCCAGAATAAACAATAATCAGACCATAGATTATGCCAACACTATTATCAGTTTTCTTGAAAGCTTCTGTAAAAGCCGGAAACTGCCGGCCCTGGTGGGTATCCTTGAGAGTCAGACCCAGATTAAAAAAAGGATCACCATGATTATCAGTTACAGAAGAGGGTCAAAATGGATGATGTCTTTATCAACTGCATCATTAGTATTTATAGGTTTCATCCTTTTTACCATTACCGGAGTGCAGAACAGGGATAATATCATTCAGGATAAACTTATTGAAGAGCCTGTAAATGCTGTGGTTGAACCCGCTAATGAGAGTCTGTTAACCGAAATAACAGAAGTGAAAATCCTGGCAGATAACAAAAATATTTCTGTTACAGCTCAGGATCAGTTACTTAAATATGAGGCAGTGCAGGAGGAAATAAGCAGGGCGATTCAAACGCCCCTGGCTGAGATTCAGATGGACAATATTAAAGATGAGATTGATTCAGCAAACCCGGCAAATGGAACTCAAAAGAGTGATCACGAAGATAAGATAGCAAATATCAGGCCTGACACGGATATACAAGAGGTCTTGAGTACCACTCAGATTGATAATACAAAAAATGAGGAGATGATTCAGTCATCTGCCATCGTATTAAAAGAATCGAAGGATGCATATGATACCTATCCTGAAAATACAAACATTCAGGAAGACAGTGCTTCAGCCCTGTATGAAAACAGGGAGAATTCACAAACGGCTCAGCTCACTGAAAATGGGCGCAATGATAGTGCAAAATATCTGGGTTTGGCCAGTGTGGTTTATCTCATCCCTGAAAAACTGGATCTCCTTGAAGAAACCCCTGCCATTTCTGAAAGCAGATCCGAAGGTATTAAAATATTCAATTTAAAAGAGGTTGATGAGCAGCCAAAGATAGTCAGTTATTATCGTCCGAGATACCCTTTTGAAGCCAAAGAAAGAGGAATTGAAGGCCGGGTCTTATTAAGATTTACAGTGGATAAGGCTGGAAATGTAATTGACCCACAGGTCGTCAGTGCTGAACCAAAAGGTATTTTTGAACAGGCAGCACTGGATAGCGTAACTAAATACAGATTAAAACCGGCTGTTAAGGATGGCAAGAGTGTGAATACTATTGTTAAGTTACCGATAAATTTTACCATGAATGAAAATTTTCTCAGGTTTGCACAAAGGTAATGGTTTTCAGCCTTGAGCCTTGAGCCTTGAGCTTTGAGCTTTGAGCCTATTCCGCGAAAACCATTAATAGCCGAACCACTCTACCTTGTCCGATATATTGAGAAGGCAGGCAGCGGCACACTGGACATGATTGAACGATGTAATGATGCAGGCCTTCCATCACCGGATTTTGAGGAACGGTCAGGACAGTTTGTGACTACTCTCTGGAGGGACTTGCTGACGGATGAGATAATGAAAGGACTCGGCTTGAGTGAAAGGCAACTTAGAGCTGTAATATATATAAAAACGCACGGACGTATCACAAGTGCGGAATATCAGAGGCTTGCAGATGTCAGCCGCCAAACTGCGACTCGCGATTTGGATGAATTCGAATTGGTGCAGAAATCCGTGGCTTCACGCTACGGTGCCAAGCGGGGCTCCCACTATGTTCTAAAATGACGAATGCCTCAGAAATGACCCAATTGACCAAAAATAATTACAGTTGGTTATGCCTCAAATATGACCCAAATGCCTCAAGGACAAAACCCGACATAAATCCGACAAACCCAATGATCCGAACCAGAAATACCGTCTTACATCCAAAGGAAAGGTGTTACAAAAACAATTAAGAAAGAAGTAATAAGCAGGGAAAAATAAAAGAAGAAAGACCTGTTATAGACTGTAACTTTATCAACTGATGAAATGGAAATCTTGAGGTCGCAATTTGCGACTCCAAGTGGGAGAGGTTGAAAGAAAAAAAAGTATAATAGATATGTTATACCGCTTCTTGTCATGGTAGAATTTAATGGCATAAAATCTATTCCAAAATTGGTTTATTCAGGTATTTAAAACAGGTAAATATTATGAAAAAACATGAATCTGATATAGATGACCTTGTTCAAAAAATTGGTGCATATGCTGAGTATATGAAAGGTCTCACGCAACAGGCTGTGAAACTGTATTCAGTTGAAGTTGAAGCCATTATAAGAGAGCGGAGCCAGGATGCAAAAAGAATTGAATGGTGTCTTACATACATGCTCGACTTCTGTTTCGATGATGGAATGCTGCTTTTATATAAAAGGCTCTGCCGGTACTATTATTACATCAATCCGGAAGCGACAGTTTTCTATGTCAATTCATATCGTGAAATGTGGGATGAGCAGGAGCCCCAGGAGGATGAAATTAGCCAAGAATAATCAGGTATATTTGATTAACAGTCTTTTCTTGAATGGCATTTCGAGGGACAACCAGCGAAAATTATTTTTAATCGGGGATTCAAGTCGCTGTTTTGCATTTTTAACAGTTCGTGACAAAGTGTCACGAACTCATACAAATTAAAAAGCAAGATATTCAGCAAATTCATAACTAATTAATTCTTGATCAGCAGTCTCTTGGTAGGCTTTTTCTTTATGTGAGTAATCACTTATTGCTTTTGCGGTGAAGGCTTTAAAAAACTCTTTAACTGTTGATAGCACTAGTATTTCACTGTCGGAAAAGGTGTACAGCATACTTTTTTCTTTTGATATGTATTTTTCACCTACAATATTGGGATCAGGATAAAAAATCTCTTCAATCTCCAGATAACCATTTTTTAAAAAGGTAGACAGATAGATATCGTAATTATTCGGAACAGGTCCATGTGGCAAGTGAACGTAGTTAACTCCGGTAATACCTAGTTTATATTCCTTGAAATGCTTAAAGTCAGCATAAAAAAGGTATTTATTTATCTTGGTTTTCAACAGTCCATCTTTGCAAAAATATAGGATACAATTTAGTATCTTATCGATATTCAGGACCTGATACCCGGTAAATACTGATCTTTCATCACTACCAAACAACTCCTCCATACATCGTTCAAGCGGATACTCATCCTTAGCGATCTTTTTAAGTTGCGATATTAACAAGTTTGATCTTTTTTCACCAAAAAGTTCAGAATTATCCCGCACAATTCGTAGCATATTGCGCGGATCACTTATCAACTTAAGTTGGCTATCATAGGCTTTATCCTGAAGCCCACCGTTTTCATAACGGCTTAATGTCGCTCCACCCAGACCTAAAATGCGCGCCAACTCACTTTGAGTAATCCCATATTTCCTTCTAATATCCCTTATCTCCTCCGGTTGTAACATATTATGAATCTCACGGTATTTCCGGTAGGCGATATTTAAAGGATCATTTTCAGGCGTTGATTCTAAAATTATCTCCTCGCACGCGCTACATTTAAAACTATTGTATTCAACATGGATTTTTTCGCCCCGGATATCGATATCTTCTTCCATTTTGATTTTTGTTATTGTTCCTTCGGTTTCGCATATTGGACATCTTTTTTCCATTTTAACCTCCTCTCTTTAATCCTGTTTCTATCTTGGATTATTTTAAAATTAATCAATCCCTCCTGCTTATTTGAAAAAAAATTTCAGTTCCTTTTCTGCATAATGAAAAGAGAGGCAAACTGGCCTGTTATCCAAAGAGAGTTTAATTTTAATATAAATGTTTTCATTGTTGATTGTCTTTCCAAATTCCCAGATATCTCCCTTCCATTTTGGATCAATGTCAGGTTTTGGTCCGGAGATATAATCTTTATAGTCAAGTTTTAATAACTCTGTCTGCACATCAAAAATCGTGAAACCCATATCAATCAAGGACTCCATATTTTTATCTCTCCTGGGAAATAACAGAGATCTTTTACTGAGACACTTTTTATATTCTCCAAGGAATCTGTTTACTATTTCTTTTTGGGTCTCATTCTCTTTCATATCGACATTTTATTATCATATGATAAATATATCAATAAAAATATATCATATAATATATTTTTCGTCACATTTGAAGAGGCTATGTGGCATTTTTCTGAACGGGCGTTTATGGTTGTTATACAACGAAATCGAATATTTCTTGAGGATGAAAAACCTTATCTTGAAGTTGGTTTTCGTTCTATGGAAAGCCCTGTCGACTATTTTCTTTGGATAATAGTCGCACTAAGGAATTCAAAAAAAATAACCAAAGGT
Organism: Deltaproteobacteria bacterium; assembly: GCA_016931115.1. GTDB lineage: Bacteria > Desulfobacterota > DSM-4660 > Desulfatiglandales > HGW-15 > JAAZBV01. The sequence continues at coordinate 30,686 of JAFGFM010000135.1, forward strand.
ATGGCTGTACGCTTTTGATTCATCTATTAAAAAGGCTGTAAATAGCATTTCTTGGCCCCATTTTATATTTACAAAATAGCATTTTCAGAAGCTAACCCACCATATTTACTTTGAGTCTTGATCTTTCCCCTTTCAGCTTTGAGCTTTTACCTTTGAGCTTCTATTTTCCTGCCTTTCCTAACAGCCTCCAGCCTAAAATGCTTCAGCCTGTCTTTCTCATTGATAATTGCTCTCTTTTCTGCTAATACAAACCAGTCAAAAAAATAAGCAATCCCAATTAGTTAAATATTTAACAGGGTGAAACCCGGCCACAAAAAGACCGGTAATCTGCTGGACCTGAAAATGATTTTATTTACACGAAATTAACAGCAAACATCAGCATTACATTGTTGTATTAAGGAGTAGAATAAATTGGGGTATACATCTATTCGTGACAATCACTCTCATGGTACTGTTGGAGATTTTTTAAAACAGGTTATTAGTAACAACTCAGATGTTTCTATAGTTTCTGCATATTTCACAATATATGCGTACCATCACCTGAAAGAAAACCTGGATCAAATCAATGGACTTCGTTTTTTATTCGGTGAACCAAAATTCATCAAATCAATAGACCCGGATAAGACAAATAATAAAAAATTTGAAATAGAAGATGACAGAATTGTTATTCCTATTGAAAGTCGCCTTGTGCAAAAACAGGTTGCCAGAGAATGTGCTGACTGGATAAAGAATAAGGTGGAAATCCGATCTATGGTAAAGCCAAATTTTCTACATGGAAAGATGTACCATATCAGACAAGAAAGTGGCATCGAAAAAGCCATAGCGGGAAGCTCCAATTTTACTGTTAATGGCCTTGGGCTTGGCGGAACTAAAAACATAGAACTTAATATAGTAATTGATAGTGACAGAGACAGGCTGGAACTCAAGGAGTGGTTTGATTCTATATGGGATGATAAAACCGGTATTGTAGAAGATGTAAAGGAGCAGGTATTAAAGTATCTTGAACAATTGTATTTAGAGAATGAACCCGAGTTCATCTACTTTAAAACCCTTTACCATATTTTTGAAGACTATCTGGATGAACAGAAAAAAGGTGGTCTCCTAAATGAACGCACTGGTTTTTTTGACAGTGAAATATGGAATGCATTGTATGATTTCCAGAAAGATGGTGTAAAAGGTGCCATCAATAAAATTTTAAAGCATAATGGTTGTATTATCGCTGATAGTGTAGGGCTGGGTAAAACTTACGAGGCATTAGCCATTATCAAATATTTTGAACTGTTAAACAGTCGTGTTCTTGTATTGTGCCCCAAAAAACTCTCAGGAAACTGGACAATATACCAGGCAAACCAGAACCACACATTGAATCCCTTTAAAAAAGACCGGTTCAACTACACTGTGCTTTATCATACAGATATGGGCAGGAAAACCGGGTTGTCCGGGGCAAACGCTATTGATCTCGAAAACTTTAATTGGGGAGCCTATGACCTGGTTGTTATAGATGAATCACATAATTTTAAGGGTAACCCTACAGAAAAGGTAGCTGATGATGGCAAGAAAAAATTAAACCGTGCAAAATGGTTAATGGAGGAAATAATTAAATCCGGTGTCAAAACCAGGGTTCTTATGCTTTCTGCAACCCCGGTTAATAACAGCCTACGTGATCTGCGTAACCAGATTGCATTTATCACCGAAGGTAAAGAAGATGCTCTTTGGGAGTTGTGCAAAATTAAAGATATCAGCGCAACACTTAAAAATGCTCAAACACAGTTTACAGCCTGGGCTGATCATAAAAAAAATCCCAAAAGAGCCCTGAAACAGCTTCTTGAAAAACTGGATTCAGCCTTTTTCAAACTCCTGGATGAACTCACAATCGCCCGCTCAAGAAAACATATAAAAAGTTTTTATAAAATTGAATCGGTCGGAAAATTCCCTGAAAGGGAAAAGCCACATTCTGTTTATCCGGGGATAGACCTTAATAATCGCTTCCCTTCCTATGACAGGCTCAATAAACAGATACTTGAATATAAACTTACTGTTTTCAATCCATCAAAATATGTTAAAGATGAAAAGAAACAAAAATACGAAGAGATCGCTGCATCTGAAGTTCTCGCCTTTAAACAGGAAGACCGTGAAAACTTTTTGATAGGCATGATGAAGATCAATTACCTGAAAAGGCTGGAAAGCTCCATAGAGTCCTTTGAGATATCAATGGACAGAACCATCAGGAAGATAGAAAATCTTGAAAATAAGATCAACGCATTCTTAAGTCTGAAAAGTTGTTCACAGGAAGAAACCCTTGAAGGCCTTGAGCCGGATGAAGATGAGCTGGAAGAAAATGCAGAGGATATTGAACAGTGGCAGGTAGGTAAAAAACTAAAATTTGATCTTGCGGATCTTAAACTTGAAGAATGGCTTGCAGACCTCAAGAAAGATAAAGAGGCACTTTTAGATTTATATAACAATGCATGCGCAGTGACACCTGAAAGGGACGCAAAGCTTGCTGAACTGAAAAAATTGATTACAGAAAAGGTAAAGGCTCCTTTTAATGCCAATAATAAAAAGGTGATAGTGTTTACCGCATTTTCTGATACTGCACAATATATCTATTCAAACATCAAAGAATGGTCTCTTAAAGAGGTTGGCATACACAGCGCCCTGGTATGCGGGAGTTATACCAGTACTACCTTAGGAAAAAATGATTATGACAGTATTTTAATGAATTTTTCACCTTTATCCAAGAATCGTTCAAAGATGGCATCTCTGGCCCAGGGTGAAGAGATCAATCTTCT
>JAFGFM010000136.1 GCA_016931115.1 Deltaproteobacteria bacterium
ACTTATCGTTTGGGAGTTCCCTATGCTTTTACTATATTTTCAATACCTTATAAACCCCTCTCTCCCTCACTGCGGGGTTTGGGGGTTCTTAGGCTTTCTGTTCCTTCTCCAATGGTTTATGCGCCAAAAAAACAACCGACGGACAATATTGAAAAAATACCTTATCGTAGCCTTTGGTTCTCTTGTGATTCTGGTACCCTATTCAATAGCGCTCTATTGGCAGACAGGCCAACACCCTTTAAAGCAGAACTTCAGAAAAAATGAATATATTGTAAAAGTTGATGATTCCGGAATATTAGAAAAAATAGAGCAGGCAAAAGTTCTTCCCGATAATCTGGTCAAACTCATTGAAGGACAGCCTGATCAGGAGTATGGTATTATTTATGCTCAGAGGCGGCGAATGCGTGAGCTCCTTCCCGATGCCTCAGAGATGTACAGTAACGTACTTTTTGAAGATAAGGAAAAATCGGGTAATATAAGTAAGGTTTTATTGAGTTTATTAAACACCGAAGCATATTTTAAAAGGATATGGAACAATATTCTTAACCTGCAAATCAGCCTAGGGAGCTTTGGGACTTTACTGTTTTTTTTATTGTGTTTTACATCTTTGTTTATAAAAACTGATGAAAAAAGAAATCTTGAAAGGTTTTTGCTACCCTTATTTATAATCATATACCTTCTTGTCATATCCCTGTTGACGGATAAAATTGCAAGGTATGTCTACATTCTTTTTCCCTTCTGCCTGATGCACATATCAATAGAAATGTATATATTGTTCAGTCGATTAAAGAAAATTCCTAAATACAGGCTGCCCGCTTTTCTGATGATATCTTTTATATTTGGTTCATTGCTTGTTGCCACTCCAAGGTATTTTACAGCCCTCAGACTGGGCCAAAAATATTTGGGCATTGATAATGAATACGGTCATGACTTTAAAAAAATCGTAAATGGTGAACCAGCATTCAGCCTTTCTGATTATGAGGCTTATCTTATCGGTAGCTCTTATCGAATGCTGCCTAATGATTCACTTGAAAAGGTGGTTGCCTATGGTAAAAAAACAGGGGTGCGATGGATTCTGATATTTTTTGGAAAAAGCACAGCAATAGAATTAATGGATTATGATAATTTAGATTGGTATAAAAACCGATATTTAGGGGAAACATACCCTGATCTGGTCAAATTCAGGCTTGGAAGTGAGGATGGATATCTGATGCTTTATGAAATATTGTAAATGTTTACCTGAAAAAAGTTCCCAATTAGGCCATATTTTATTTTTACATATAAAGCATTTAAACCATCTTTCCAGTTTATCTTTTTATCCCTCTGATATGTCCGTCCAAAATTAGGAGATACCGACTTCATAGATTCTGCAGTTCATTCTTGCTATTTTTGCAGTAATTACAGGCTTTATATCCAACCCTTTCCCATGTTTTGAGTGTGATGTATTATTTTATCTTCCTGTGATTCCAAATGTGTTCGAATTAATTCTGTTGTACTGTCGTTTGAACAGTCATCCACAAGGATGATCTCTTTGTCCTCGACAGGGGAGTTTTTTACATTAGAGATCAATTTCTCAATATGCTCTTTTTCATTGAAACAGGGAATTCTTATGGATAGTTTCATTGTTCCTTTTAAGAAATGAAATGCTTAAAAACTATATACTGCTATTCATATCCTGTGGGGTTTTTTCATGCCATCTCCATGCAGTTTCTATTATACTCTGGATATCATCATATTGAGGTTTCCAGCCCAAGCTGTTAACTGCCCTTGCAGATGAGCCTATTAATACAGCCGGGTCCCCGGCCCTTCTGCCGGTTATAGAGGCTCTTATCTCTTCCCCTGTTACTTTTTTGGCAGTCTCGATCACCTGCTTTACTGAACAGCCTTCGCCATTTCCCAGATTAAAGGCCCCCACTTTACTGCCTCGCGGTGCCCATAAACAAGATTATCAAGCACAACAGGATTATAACCTTTTTGGTAAAGGTATTTGCACATATGGGAACCAATATAGCCAGCCCCTCCAACAACCAGTATGTTCATTTTATTTTGCGGCACTGGAAATAACCTATTTATTTTTTTGAAATTCTTCCCTCATGTTATTTTGCAGTTCTCCATTATCAGAAAAGTGTAGGGTTTTTCCAATTATCATGGAAGGTAAATGTTTTGATTGAAAATAAGGCCAAAGATAAAAAACTGTATTTAAACATATCATTCTGGAAAATTGCTGATTTTGTCTTCAACCTATTCTTTCACCCAGTTTTCTATTTTTAATCTATCAACCCTGCTAAATTCTTTTTCATTGTTGGTGATTAGTGTTGAATCAAGGCTAATAGCATGAGCGGCGATCAATAGATCATTACTACCTATTATCATCCCTTTTTTTTCAAGAGTGGAGCGGACATCTCCATATATTACCGCAGCCTTTTCATCAAAGGGTTTTATTTCCATAATTTCCGAAAGTCTATTCAGCTTACTAATATTGAACTCAACCATACTGCTTTTTTTTGCCCCATTCATAAGTTCAGCATATGTAATAGCTGACATGGAAAGATCGCCTGACTGAAGCCTGAGAAAATGTTTAAGAACGACTGTCGGTTTTTTCCTGATAATGTAAATGCAGATATCAGTATCCAGCATGAACATCAGAAAGAGTCCCTTTCCTGTAAAGGAGGCTGTTCTCTGCCGTTTTCCATGAAATCATCGGATAATTCAGTCAGAAGCTCAAATACGCGGGTCATATCCTTAGGTTTTTTTTTCAGAATAACCTCTTCGCCTCTACGATATATCTGGACTTCCTGCACATCAAATTGAAAATCTTTTGGTAGCCTTACAGCCTGGGAGTTTCCACTTTTAAAGATTTTTGCTGTATCCATGATTTTCTCCTTTTTTAAACTTTAAATGTATGTACTAAGGGTATATACATTTAAATCTTTGTCAAGGTTGGTTTTCCTCTACATTTTATAGGATTATGCTCTTTTTCGAGTTTTATATTTTTAAATCCTTTAAAATAGCTATCTGTATGGCTATAATCAAGGTGTTAATATTTATTTTCTCTTTTCTGTATTCAATATTCTTTTTTTATACAGCTCCGCCCTTTGAATTACATATCTCATGAGATTCTGCAAAACGCATACCGTTGGCCAGGAAGATAAAAATATTTCTATTTTCCTGGGGCTTCCCATATGAGCAGCTTCGGCCTTGCTTCAAGCTTTGGCTTCAGGTTCTCATATTCTTCTTTTGTCAACACAAGAGAGCGTATTTTTCTTTTGATATATCTTTCGGTTTTTCTGCTCAAATCATTAAGGTGATATTCATCTATATTCCCCACCAGAAGGAGATCCATGATCCCGGTATCCTTTCCATTTGCATAATCGTCCAGCAAAAAGGCAAGTTCAAGGTCTCCCAGCCTTGTGACTATGCTGTCTATCACCTGATCAAGCCCCATTACCTTGTTTACCATTGACTTAAGTTCAGGGAACAGGGGATGTTTTTTATTGGCCCTGTAATAGACCTGCCTGCCGTCCTTTTCGGATTCAAGAAATTTTGTATCTGTTAACTGGTTCAGCTCTTCCCGGACTGCATTGGTTGAGACATTGAATTCATTGGCAAGTTCTCTCAGGTATGATCTGGCATCAGGATTAAAAAAGAGCCTCACAAGAAGCTTTATCCTTGTCTTTGATGCGATTAGCCCTGAAAAAAGATCATTCATATCTATACCCTATTATGAGTAGAAATGCTACTCATAATAGGGTATAAAAATATTAATGTCAATAGATAATAAAAGGCACAAGGCGCCGGGTGCAGGGCACAAGGAGTGTCCACCTTTGGCAGCGGATACATCGAGAAAGAGGTGCAAGGTAATAGGCGAAATTATGGCATTAGATCGGTGATATGTTTTACCATGCCAGTGTAATTATTTTTCATATCGTTTATTAATTCAGGGTCTACAACCTTCAGCAGGTCAAGTAATTCCAGGGGAAAGGTGGAAAGACGATATTCAACCGTTTCAGGATCTATTACACACTTTTTTGATGCGGCTTCAATAACTGTTTTCCAATCGATCTCCTCTTTTATATAGATGGTGTAAAGATCAAACATATCCTTGGGATCATCACGCCCTATGATGGCGCATATTTTATTTGCACTCATGTTTATTATATTGTCTATAGCGTAACCTTCAGGAGTAATGATGCTTTTGCCATGACGATAGACGCGGTCATTCACAAAATCGACCTGAAGGATTTCATTAATATACAGTCTGACAAAGTCACGAGTATCGACTTTAAACTCAAAAGGTAATGAAAATTTTTTTAGGCTTTCCAATGCAATCCTTATATCATCACGGAACATGGCGTTTTCATTAGTAAACAGGTCAAGATCGTCAGAATACCTACGGTTCTGGTAGAATCGATTCAGGCATGTCCCTCCGGTGAGATACAAGGTGGTTTCTCCAGAGAAAATCGTCTCCAGTACCTTGTCCTGTAAGACATAAAACTTTATATATTCTAACGCTTCCATTGATACTCCGGGACATTATCGTAGTTTCCAGTAAGATTAGCGTAGATAAGTCTGAATCGTTTTTTATCTCCTGCTTTTTTTTCATATTCTTTAATAAGAGTAATATAGGTGGCTTGCGGAAAAAGATTCTTAATGTAACGTGAAGGATACCTGCTGTTTTCAATTATTTTGGAAAACAGAAATTTTACAAATACGATATCATTTTTATCAAGACGATCCATGATATCCTCAGCGGAAATACTGTAGTCCCCCCAGAAGCATTCCTTTAATATTTCTTTTATACTGTCAAAACGATCATAAGTCATTTTGTCTGCTCATTATTGTTTGATATTGTTTTATACTGGATTTATCCACTTTTGTAAAATATTATACTTAAATATAGAATTCAATATTGCCTAATTCCGTTACCTTTGATAACTATTATCTAAACACAAATATGGAGGGTCAGAAAATGCGGGTAAAACTCGATAATATTATGTGCACTACCGATTTTTCAGAATTATCCAATCATGCGGTCTTTTACGGGGCTTCACTTGCCAGGGAGTATAGTGCAAAACTCTATTTGTGCCACGTGATTGATCTCTCTTCTGCCACCATGTATGGTGAGGCCACATACGCCTTTGAATCCCAGCTGACCCATATGGAAGATTATGCCCATAAACGGCTGAAACGTATAATGGAGAAATACAGCATCAACTGGGAACCTCTTGTTACCGTAGGCAATGCCGCTGATGAAATCACCCGTCTTGCACAGGAAAAGCAGGTTGATCTGTCCATAACAGCAACAAGGGGCAGGGCAGGTCTTAAAAGGCTCGTATTAGGCTCTGTTACAGAACATGTTATGCACAGCCTTCCATGCCCGCTTCTTACTGTTCATGGCCCGGAAAATGACCCTGCCCTTACCAAAGATAAGCAAATAAAGTTCGACCGGATTCTTGTGGGGTGCGATTTTTCCTCTGATTCAAATCTTGCTGTTGAATATGGGTTGGCCATGGCCCAGGAATACCAGTCAGACCTCTATATCGTTCATGTGCTTGAAACCCCCCGTTATAAGGAGATCCCTAAATCTGTTCAGGGGGCACGTGAGGAGATCAGAAAAAGCCTGCACAAGCAGCTTAAAGATCAGCTCGAAGCCCTGGTTCCTGAAGAAGCACATAACTGGTGCAAACCCAAGACACGCCTGCTTTCCGGCATTGCACATGAAGAGCTTGTTAAATTTGCCGATGTTCAGGATATTGATCTCGTGATTATGGGCGTAAGGGGACACAGCCTTGTGGAATCATTATTTGTGGGGGCAACCACAGAAAGGGTCATACGCAAGGCAGGATGTTCGGTAATGTCTGTAAGGCCTATTGGCAGACAAGCCTGAACATCATAAACCTCTTGCCTGATGTTATCCTGAAAGGGTTATCTCTTTCGCCTGACAACCCTTCTTTTCCTGCGCACCACTTTTTTTGGTGCGCTGGCATCTCCTGAGCCTGGATCAGTCACAGTGTCATCTGCATCAGAACCTGACATTTCCCATGGGAATTTCTGCCAGTGTGAACATGTTGCCTTCGGGCATTTCAGAAAACTTTTTCCGCTGCTGTCTGTAACCTCAATCAGGAAGTTGCTTGCGCATTTCGGGCATTCAATATAATAGGGCTTTCCCCAGCTGATAAAATTGCAGCCGCTGCTTGAGCAGTGATAATAGGTCTTTCCCTTTGCGGTCTCACTTGTTTTGATGCTGCCTGTACCGCATAGCGGGCATTTGAGGCCGAGCTGTGCCTCAAATTCAAGTATCCTGTCCTCTATTTCCCTGTCATCAGGTGGTTCAAAATCCTCAGAGGTCTCATCCTGAATATCCCTCTCATCCTCATAGGGTTCTGTTTCAAGGTCAGACATATTCTGGGGATGATTGATATCTATTATATGTCTGTCTGCTTCAGTTAAACCATCTGTTACCGCGCCCTGGTCCATATTTGAATCACTGGAAGTCGATAGGTTTTGAGTTGCCATCGGTACAACAACCTCTGGTTGCTTTCCCCCCCCCCTGAGCATCGAAGAGGGTTTTATTACCTTGTCTGTCTTCAGCTGGCTGAAAATATTAACCGGTTTTACAGGAATAACAACCTGCCTTTTTTCCTTTTTGGGGGGAGCAGTTTCATCTCCAAGCCTCAGATGTGAGAACCTCTTTTTCTCGGATGCGGATTTTGCGGCTGCTTCATTAACAGAAACACCCTGGATTTCAAGCATCTGATGAAACTGTTTTGATGCATCCATCTGTGACTTTCTTCCTGCTGTCACCTCGTCTATCATCTGCCCCAGATATGCAACCAGGTTAAGGCCCGGCATATTGGGAAAGATACGATCAAAAAGCTGTGCCATACTGATCATGGGTTTATTGCAGAACATGCGCTCATCATTGATCTTCATATAATTCTTTTTTATCATATCCTCTATGACATTCATGATATCGCTTTCTGGCTCAATACTCATCTCAGCCAGCTCTTCAATAATAGTGGATACTGTATAGCGCGGCGGGGGCAGGGCCGGGAAGGTCTCTATTTCTGTCTCTCGTGTAGCAAGCAGCACAACGCATGAGACAGAAAATATATTAAGTTCCAGTTCATCTATTCCATACCTGGTGCCAAGCAGATGTTCAATGTGAATACCCAGTATATCATTGAATTCCTTTATCAGGGGCATATTACCGGAATCAGCCGCCTCTTTGCCCGGTTGTTCCAGATTTACTTCAGCCTGATTTTTTACAGCGCTTTCCTGCAAAGTATCATTTTCCATAATTATTTCTGTTTATCCTTTATCCCTTTCAAGTGAATCTCATGCAGCACTTTTTATATTGTCCAGTATATTATCTACCTTTTTATCCATGTCATCAGCAGTATCAGGAGCAGGATCATCAAGGGTATCAGACTCTCTTTCAGAAACAGCGCCCAGTTCTTCACCCGTGATCTCTTTTCTGTTATCGATATTTACTGAAAGATAGTCGCCGTTCCTGTTAAGCAGCACTGAAAGGTTTACCTTAACTTCAAATGAAAGCTTATATGCAATCTGATTATTTACAGCAACAATATCACCGCTCCTGTATTCTATATCCTCCTCAATGCGGAGGTTATGCTCCTTCATGATAATCTTCTCTATTGCACCCCAGTCAAGGTCAGCGGTTATGGCATCCATCAACTCCTGCTCGCCATTTTTGATTATCTCAGAATTTGTAATTTTCATGTTTTACTCCTCGTTACAATACATGGTACCTATTATTTCCCTTGCCAGTGAAATAAAACCTTTTGACCCATCAGATGAGATATCGGTAAGGATTATTGATTTTCCGTGGCAGGCAGATTCCTTTATACCCCGGCACCTTGGAATTACACTCCTGTATACCATGCCATTAAAACTCTTCATTACCTCTCCTGCTATCCTTACTGAAAGTGCCTCATGCGGGTCGAACATGTTAAGCAATATCCCGCCTATTTCTGTTCTGGCCTTATATTTTTTTTTCAGCCCGCGAAATACAGTAAAAAACTGGCCAAGTGATTCAAGGGCAAAATACTCACACTGCAAAGGTAATACTAAAAAGTCAGCCGCAATTATCCCGTTTACACTGAGAAAACTGAATGAAGGCGGGCTGTCTATAATTATAAAATCAAATTCTTTTCTTATATCGTTGAGCAGTCTATCAAGTATATGCTCACGGTCATTATGTGACCTGAGATCATGCTCCACGCCTAAAAGCCTTATGTCTGCGGGGATCAGTTTTAAATACTCTATTTCTGATCCCTTTATAGTTTCTGCCACAGGGATTGTCCGGGTCAGAGCATCATATATCCCTTTTTCCCCCTTTTTGCCTTCAGCCGTTATTGCACCTGTTGCATGTCCCTGAAAATCCATATCAAGAAGCAGGGTTTTTTTCTCTGCAATGGCAAGGGCAGTAGAAAGATTAACAGCGGTTATTGTCTTTCCGACCCCTCCCTTTTGGCTTGAAATACATATGATCTTTCCCATAAAAGTGATGCGCCCCGGTCATCATCTCCTGCTTATAAATGGATAGTAGTTTTAACTGAATTTTTGCAAATATTATGCCACCCTGTTTCCTGCCTGGTTTAGCGATATCATCAATAAAAAACCGGAATCAGGGGAAAATACGTCAAAATAATGACATTGCCTGCTGATTAACAGGCCGATTTTTGATCATATAAGCGCTGGAATATGTAATTAATGCAGTTTTTTATCTGGCAGCTCTTTTAAAAAACAAAAGTGGTGACAATATTTAGTATTTTTATAACAGGCACGATTCCTGCTTAAAAAGCTTAATGAGTGTTTTCTGGACAGGGATTAAACAAAGGAGCCATTTTTGAGGCCAATTGTAACATATGAAGGTATTGATGAGGCAATAAAGAACCTGCGATATACAAGCAGGAATTCTTTAAAGTCAAAACTCATCAATACAATAAGAGAACAGTATCACTCATCCGGGGGCAGTGTTGACTCTGTAAAAGAGATAGATACCGATTTCCTGGTAAAAACTCTCTGGGAAATTGGTGACGACCCCTTGCTTATCAGGAGCAAAAGGAAAAACTACAACAGTATTAAATCCACTGTAAACTCTGACCTTAAAAAACTTTACAGCGACGGGCTGAATAAAGAAGGCATAATAATAAACCAGAAAAATATCTTTGATATGTCTGAGGAGGCAAAAAGCGAGATACTGGAGTCCTTCTCATATGGCGGCCAAGGCAACAGCCAGATTCCACTGGATAAGATTACAGATGTGTTGAGTGTTATAAATGACTTTATATCAAACAAGGAGTCAGGCATTGAGGCCAGTGAAAAATTTGAGCAGCTCAAGGAGCTGATCAGGGATATCTCAGGTAAAGTGGGGATATCAATTGTCAGCCAGGGAGGTATGGCAACAGGTGCACAACCGGTTCAGGGGGAAGGCGCGGGTGAAATGGTTTATTCAGTGCAACCCCAGAGTCCGTTTATTATTGAGGAGCAAGAGAATGGGTCAGGTGAAACAGAGGATGAGCAATTTGAGGAGATCGAGCTGACGGATCTGCCTGAAGAAGAACTGGAAGATGCTGATGAGGATGAGGTGGAGATCATAGAAGAGCCAGTTGAAGAGCCTCTTGATGAAATGGATGAGTTTGAAGAGGTACCTGAAGAGGAGCTTGATGAACTTTCAGAGGAAGAGGCAGAAGATGAAATAATTGATGATATTGAAGAGGTCCCTGATGAAGAGCTTGAGGAAATATCTGAAGACGAGATAGAGGATGAAGCGGTTGATGAGATAGAGGACGAAGAACTTCAGGAGGTGGATATAGAGGAGGCACCTGAAGAAGAGCTGGAAGATGCTGATGAAGATGAGGTTGAGATAGTAGAAGAGCCCGTTGAAGAAACTCTCGATGAGGTAGATGAGCTTGAAGAGGTGCCTGAAGAGGGTCTTGAGGAAGAGTTTGACGAGGATGATGTGAAAATCATAGAAGAGCCTCTTGATGAAGTGGATGAGCTTGAAGAGATTCCAGAAGAGGAGTTGGAGGAGCTATCAGAGGACGAGGCAGAAGGTGGACCCCTTGATGAACTGGAAGATGTACCGGAAGAGGAGCTTGAAGAAATATCTGAAGATGAGATAGAGGACGAAGAGGTTGAGGAGGTGGATATAGAGGAGGCACCTGAAGAGGGGCTTGAGGAAGAGTTTGACGAAGATGATGTGGAAATCATAGAAGAGCCTGTTGAAGAGTCTTTTGATGATGTGGATGAGCTTGAAGAGGCACCTTATGAGGAGCTTAAGGAGATATCCGAGGATGAGTTAGATGTTGAATCACTCGATGATATAGAGGAGGTGCCAGAAGAGGAGCTTGAAGAAGTATCGGTTGATGAAATAGAGGATGAAGCGGTTGATGAGATAGAGGAGGAAGAGGTTGATGATGTGGATATAGAGGATGCATCTGAAGATGGGCTTGAGGAAGATATAGAAGAAGATATAGACGAAGACGAGGTGGAGATCATAGAAGAGCCTCTTGAAGAGGTGGATGAATTGGAAGAGGTTCCTGAAGAAGAGCTTGAGGAGCAACCAGAGGATGAGGTGGAAGATGAACCCCTTGATGAACTGGAGGAGGTACCAGAAGAAGAGCTTGAAGAAGTATTCGAAGATGAAATAGAGGATGAAGAGGTTAATGAGGTGGATATAGAGGAGGCACCTGAAGAGGAGCTTGAGGATCTGCCAGCGGATGAGCTCATAGATGATATTGAAGAGGTCACAGAAGAAGAGCTCGATGAAATATCTGAAGATGAAATAGAGGATGATGACTATACCCTTGAGGAGATACTTGATGACTATGATACTACCGGGTACATAAGCGAAGAGGGCCAGGAAAAGGCGCTGATCCTGGCAGACAGGTTTGATAAGATGCTCTCTGATACTGAAAGATACTATAACAGGTATCTTCTGATCCCGGCGGGCAGGTTTCTTATGGTAAACGCCTCTTCAAAAGCAGATAAAAAAGAACAAAGATTTATAGATCTCCCTGAATTCTATTTTGGTAAATTCCCTGTGACAAATCACCTTTTTGAACTTTTTACAGAAAAGACAGGCTATGTAACAACAGCAGAACGCCTGGGTTACGGCATGGTTTATAAAGGGCGGTTCAGGTATATGACAGATGATAGGAGCGGCAGAAAGGTACTTGAGTGGAACTCATCATTAAGCAGTGAAAAGATAGAGGGGGCATGCTGGTTCCAACCCCTTGGCCATGGAAGTACACTTCATGGAAAGAGGAATCACCCTGTTGTTCAGGTGACCCTTGAAGATGCAATGGCCTTTGCTGCATGGACAGGTAAAAGGCTCCCCACAGAGCAGGAGTGGGAGGCTGCTGCCAGGACCTCTCTGGGGCTTGATTACCCCTGGGGAAAAAAGCCTGGCAAGGATAAATGCAACATAGAGGCCAGCTCTATCGGGGATACCGCCCCTGTTGATAAATATCAAAAGGGGGCCAATAAATATGAGATATATGATCTTATAGGAAATGTAATGGAATGGACCGCGAGCAGTGAGTCGCAGGAGAATAGTGCATTATTTGTTGCCAAGGGCGGCAGCTGGGTTTCTGGCGAAAACATCACACTTACTGCAAGGTCTTTAATCGACCCCAAAAGCCCTTCAAATCTCCTGGGGTTCAGGTGTATTGCCTATAACAAATGATCTCAAGCAGTATCTCTTCAAGCCTTATCTTCTCTGTATCATTGATATTGTCCGGGTTTTTCCTGAGCCTGCTGAATATCCCTGCAAGTTCCCTGCGCCTGCCCTGTTCAAGCCCCTTTGCAGGGCCTGTATCATCATGACTGTTAATAATAATCTTTTCCCTGCGGCTGTGGGCATAATCGCAGATGGTAAAATAATGAAGCAGGGCACGGTCAAGCAGTACCCATGGAAAGTTCTGATTTTTATGGGGCCCCACCCTGACAACCCTGCCACCCTTGAAGAATCTGCTCACATGCTCAATGGAGGCAAATCTTCTGGTCGAAAAATAGGCGACAGACCCTGCCCCTATAATGGCCCCGCCTATAGCACCGGAAAGTAATGATGATCCGCCAACAGCCGCATCAAGTGTGCCGCCAATCGCAGCGCCTGTAATTGCCCCCAGAGTGAGGAGCTGTTTGGATGTAAGGCCCAGCATCTCCCAGGTGGATTCCGCAAAAAGGTCCTCCTGAAAAACAGGTTTATCCAGGTCAGTCTCTTCACTTTCAAGGCTATTGTGCCTGTAAAGCTGTTCAATTGCCTGCCGCGATTTCCTTTCCCTTTTACGGAGCCAGTCATGAAATTTTGATTCAAGGCCAGGCCTGTGGTCTTGAATCTGCTCATGCCTGGCAAGACCTATCTCAATATGATATGTAAGCTCATCAGCAAGCATATCAGCTATTATATGGGCACTCTCACGTTCCCGCCGCTTCCACTCACTGTTAAGGTATTTAATGGCCTCATCCACGCCAGGCCGCCATGCCTCATTGAGTTCACGAAAGGCCTGAAACAGCTCAAGTCTGTCACTAAATCTCACCTTCTGGGCATTGAACTGCCGCACAACACTGAAATACTGATCAAGGGCAGGTCTCCAGGTTTTGGTATAGTCATCGTTTCCGATATGATTGATAAGCGCCATGCGGGGCTGGCCTGTCCATCGCAGGATCTCCATTTCCGCTTCAAAATTGCGCCTGAAGGGTTTTGCCCCATCCACTACATAAAGGATACCTGCGCCATCCAGGATGGGGGTAAGGAGCCTGCACTCATCGATAAACTCCTCTGTATCTTTAAAGGTATTATAAAAATCAATAACCACATCACGTCGGCTCGCAGCAGATGTCTCACGCTCCTTCATCCAGCCAAGTGCCCTTGGCGCCTGCTGAAATCCGGGCGTGTCAATTAGTTTGATGATGGTCCTGCCATCCACCTTCACAGGAAAATCCTGACAGACAAGTGTGGTGCCCGCGCTGCCGTCAATAACAACTGCATCATCCTCGGCCAGCGCACTTACAATGCTTGATTTTCCCTTGTTTACTCTTCCGATAACTGCAAATTGCGGGATATCTTTCATTTCTGGGCCTCTGTTACCGGTTCAATAACTATAAAAGGGTCATTAAGCTTTAGTATTGTTTTATGCCAGTTCTGCCAGTCTGCCAGCGCTGGTGCTATCAACCTTTTTTCATGGTCAATATTGATGAGCCCAATAATGATCCTTCTCTCTATTTTTATTTTTGTCCGCAGTTGCCTCAGGAAATATTCAACCGCCCTGCCCGGTGCCTCCCATGATTCAGCCATAAAAAGAATCGGCTCTGTTTGAGTCCCCTTTTCAAATCCTTTGAGGATTTCATTATCCTGATTATTGTCTAATCCACCCGCGTGCACTATATCATGGGTGCTCCATCCAAACTGTGAACTTATAATCCTATTTATTACGATATCATCCAGTTCTGCCTCTCCCCAGACAATAACCATGCATGACTGCGCATCTATCTCTTTACCATCAAATACAGGTGGCTCATCTCTTTCTCTCTTTTTTACATTGGAGTTTTTCTCAACAGATTGGGAGAGATATTTAGGGGAGGTAAGTCTTCTGTAAAGGGCATCAAGATCTGCTGAAAGCCAGGGGGCTTTTTTGGCTAAAAGATGCAGCTTGAGACCTGAAACCATCATTAAAACTGCACGTGGTATGAGGCCGTAAAAGATGATAATGCACAGCAGAAAGGGCCACCATCCGCCTGCGCTCAGGGCATTACCCTGTGCGCCTGAATAGGTGCCGTCAAGACGGAAATATCGGGTCGATTCAATCAGATTTAATGAAGGGATAATATCTGCATTGAAAATAGACCATGGGGCAGAAATAATTTGGATAATCCTGTGAAAGGATTGTGGAGAAACATCCAGTGTTGTGTTCCATGCAAAGGCGATATCAGAAAATGTAACAAGATAGATACATGATATAAAGGCTCCAAGGCTGAAGGCAAACCCTCCAAGCTGAGTTATACTGAAGAGAAGACACCTCTCTATGTTTTTATATATGATGTGTCTTGATTCTATCCGGTGGAAAATATCTGACACGAACCGAATGGGTTTTGTCCTGTTTTTATATAAACGCCTTCCTGCTGCTGCAATAATACGACGTAAGAGGAACCCTGCCAGCCTGTAAAAATCCCCGATAAATGGGATCCATTTACGATAGCTGCCCGGAAGCAGGTTTAGAATAAACAGGAGATAAAGCAGGATATTAAGGCCTGCAAAAACAGCAATAAAGTTTACTATATTGACAGGCTGTGACCCGTCATAGGCAAGGATACCTGCACAGGTGAATGCCCCTGATATGAGGAAGAAAAAAAATATTAAATAGCGTAAAAATGTTAATGTGGAATCAAACCATGACCCGGGAAAGGCCTCTTTATCCATGAGGTTTTTTAGCCAGAAGCGAAACATGGCGGTGCGGTCTTCTATAGGGCCAGTAAAACTCATGCCGATTTTGCGGTCTCTCTCCTGTACATCAGCCATGCCAGATTCTGCATCTCTGTGTAGCTGATATTCTATGTTTATGATCTCGGATAGTTTCAAGGGTTTTGCCTTGTTTGAATAAGGGCCTTGCCGGAGTTATCAAGGTTGAATTCAACCTCAATAATCTCATCCTTTTTAAACCTGGGCTCTAAAGGCATCTTGAATTTTAACCCGCCTTTGGATATATCTACAACTGTCATAATCCCATTTTGATTTTCCCCGGAAAGCGGATGATAGCTGAATTTCCCATGAAGTTGTGTCCCTTTGCGGAATTGTTTTCTTCTCTCCAGTATTACCTCATAAACATTCCCGCACTTGCACTTAACCTTTAACTTGATAGAAGTCTCCAGGTTTTTATATTTTGAAACATCCGACTCCTTTGATACATGGCACTTCGGGCATTCAAAAAGGGCAGTATTTTTATCTGAAAGATATATCTTCTGTATGCTTCTGTTTTCCATGGGTACCTCAACTAAATAATAACCATCTCGTTATGATAATATTACGTAATTATGTTGTGTATATTGGGATGATATTCAATAAATTTAAAAAATAAAAGATAAAATTTCAATGAACAGTTAACAATGAACAATTATCATTGTAAAACTGGTTTATGATTATATCCCCGACCTCAGAAATCAGATGTCAGTTGCGAAGATCAATGTATCAAAATTGCAAACCATTATATTTCTGTCTCTTGGTTTTGGCTCATCTTTAATGGATTAATTAATGACACAAGGTTCCGAATAAATAATATCCTTATCATAGAAAAATACAGTTTGTATCAGCCACAATATTCTGGTAGGGTCTGCGAGAATTTAAAATGCGAATCGCCGGCTGCATATCATTTATGTTTTTATTAAAAAAATAATACCCGGCCCAAACTTTTAATTGAAAGGAATTACAGTGAAAACACCAATGAAAACAATCCTGTGTATCACCCTGCTGGCATTTACCTTAAGCTGTCAGAAGGCAGAACAGCAGCCAGAACAGCAAACAAAAACAACAGCACTCCAGACAGATAAAGAAAAAATAAGCTATGCGATCGGCGTGAACATGGCACAGTCCATAAGCGATATTAAAGATGAAATCGATTTATCCATCCTGCAGAAGGGTATGACAGATAAAATGCAGGGAAATAATCTCCTGGTATCAACAGAGGAAGCGCAACCCCTGCTTCAGTCATTTTCAGAAAAATTAATGGCCAGAGAGCAGGAGAAATTAGCAAAGGCCTCACAGGAAAATCTTGAGGCTGGAAAGGCCTATCTTGAAAAAAACAAGACACAGGAAGGGGTTAAAACAACTGAAAGCGGCCTGCAATACAAGGTACTCAAAGAGGGGGAAGGAAAATCTCCGGGTGTATCCGATAGGGTCCGGGTTCATTATGAGGGAACAAAGCTTGATGGTACCGTGTTTGACAGCTCATATAAACGGGGAGAACCTGCCACATTCCCGGCTGACCAGGTGATCAAGGGTTGGACAGAAGGGCTTCAACTGATGAAGGTAGGAGGCAAATACAGGCTTTTTATTCCTGCTGATCTTGCCTATGGTGCGCGAGGAGCCGGCCAGGAGATAGGCCCCAATGAAGCTTTGCAGTTTGATGTGGAACTGCTGGAGGTTCTTGATAACGAGCCACAGAAAATGAAACCGGAATAGGTTCAAAAAATAGAGAGTAAACAATAAATAAAAATTGATAAAACAGACAACCGAAACCGTTACCAGCGGTTCCGGTTGTTTTATTTTAAACTATATTTTTTTAAGCGAAGGATGCATGGGCGGCTTCGCAAAGACTATGAAGATTAATCCCAGGACCAGCACTGCAATGGCAAATTGAAAGGCCGGTATGTAACTGCCGGTTGCTTCCCTGATATACCCGGCTACAGGGCTCCCGACAGCAGAGAAAACGATGGTAAAAGGCATGGTGTAACCCATCATCT
This sequence comes from Deltaproteobacteria bacterium, assembly GCA_016931115.1. Classification (GTDB taxonomy): domain Bacteria; phylum Desulfobacterota; class DSM-4660; order Desulfatiglandales; family HGW-15; genus JAAZBV01. Next base: position 16,486 of record JAFGFM010000136.1, read on the forward strand.
TGGGAAATTCGGTTCTCCCGAAGTAATCTGGAATAAGGTTGCCTAAAGCTATGGTCTGTATCCCGAATCCTATCCCCAGAAGGACATTGGATAGAATCACAATGCCCATGGAGTTTGCAAACAGTATGATTACCATGCCGGCGATGCCGAAGAAGATCGATGCCACAGCGAGTGTATGCATCTTGATTTTAAGACCAAGAAAGCCGATCCCCAGCTGGCTGATACCCATCATAAATCCGAAAAAGCCGCCTGCAAAGGCAGCACTGGTGCGCGAAAAATCCATATCTATAAGAAAGGTAACCTGATGAGCCATCATCATTTGCATGGCGGTAAATTGAACAATAACATAACCTATTAAAAGCCACATTGTCCGAGTCAGCAGGGCCTCCTTTTCAGTAAAATCAACCGGTGTCTTATACAGATTTGTTTGCACCGGGCGAGTTGATTCAGCCTTTTGACCCTTTAAGATAATAGGGCCGTCCGGGACCTGTCCAAGATCTTCCGGCTTATTAACAAGAAAAAGCGCGGGCAGGATCACACAAAACAAAAACGAGGCCGCTGCAATAACCAGGTATGTATTCCGCCAGCCCATTAATTCTATAAGCTTCATCAACAGCGGGTTGAAGATCACCCCTCCGAAACCCATGGAGGTCATTGAAATGCTGAGTGCCACTGGACGTTTTACTATGAACCAGTTGTTAATTACAGTCATCGAGGCCAGCATTCCGCCTATGCTCATGCCTAAGCCTATAAGCACGCCATATCCGACAAAGAGCTGCCAGATATGCTGCTGGAAGGAGACCAGTACAAGGCCTGCGACTGAAAAGATGTTCCCAAGTATAATGGCCGTTTTGACCCCCTTCTTCATTATGTATATTCCGACCAGGGGTGCGGTCAGGCCCGACAGTATCATACCCACAGCCTGTGCCAGGGACATATCACCCCTGCTCCAGGAAAACTCCTCGACCCAGGAGGGGAGAAACAGTGCAAATGAGAGCATCATCATCATAAATGCAATGTTGAAGAAAAACATTACCACCAGGTTAACCCACCCGTAGAAGCCATCCGCGCTCTTGAGTCTTGATGCCATAAACGTGTCTCCATTTCATTAAAAGGTTCACATTCAGCAAGGTAATCAATTATCAGTAAAACAAATGCGTATAAATCGATAAGATTTCTAAGAGAGTAATCCATTATACCTAAAAGGGTACAATGGGTCAGGTTTAAGATTAATTGATTGAAAAATCAAGGGAAAAGTAGGAGGGGGGCAGGAGGCTCAAAGGTCAAAGCTGAAAGGAGAAAGGTCAAAGCTGAAAGCTCAAGGCTGAAAGATTCAAGATTCAAAGTTCAAAATTCAAGGTTTAAGGTTCAAGGTTCAAGGGTAGTCTTTTAGACTATAGACTGTTAGGGAAATAGAATAAAGCAGGGTTTCAGGGTTCAGGTGGTCGAGGGTTCACAATAGTTTCGTTTTCGGGAATGCACAACGAATAGTTATATTCTTAAAAAAATTACAAGATATTGTATTTTATCTTGAAGTATTTATTTCCCTCTGGTATGTGATTCCACTGAGAAAAAACCCCGCCCATAGGACGAGGATTTCTATCTGTTTTTTTAAACATCAAAAAATGAAGCAGAGGAGGAAGTGGTATATGAGGATTATTGCCATTGCAAACCAAAAAGGGGGTTGTGGCAAAACCACAACTGCTATAAATCTTTCATCTTCTTTAGCGCTAAAAGGACAGAGGGTTCTCCTGATTGATTTTGACCCTCAGGCCCATGCAACCATGGGACTGAATGTGATGCCTTCTGATCTTGAAAAATGCATCTATGATGTGATAACACCCAAACAGGATGAAGAGGTAATCCTGGATGAAATCTTGATTCCAATCAAGGATACCTTTGATCTGGCCCCTTCCAATATTACCCTGAGTCTTCTTGAGCAGGAATTAACCGGCCTGAAAGGCAGGGAGGATCGCCTTTATAATGCCATCCAGGGTCTTGTTGCAGAATATGATTATGTGATTATTGATTGTCCTCCAAGTATAGGCCATCTTTGCTTCAATGCCCTGCGTGCAGCGGATGAGGTGATTATTCCTATTGATATGAGCCTCTTTTCACTCCGCGGGGTCGCTAAACTGACTGAAATTATCTTGATGTTGAATGAAAAGCTTGAGCGCGAAATCATGTCCCGCGCCCTGATCACCATGTATGATGCCAGGACACGTTACTCTGAAACTGTCCTGGAAAAGGTGAAAGATGAATTTGAAAAACATGTCTTTGAAACGGTTATCCGTTACAATATCCGTCTGAGAGAGTCTGTTGATTTTGGCCAGCCTGTGGGTGATTATGACAGACATGCCATTGGACATATAGACTATGAAAACCTGGCAGATGAGCTGATTCGCTCAGATGCAGCAGACACCTACAATAGCCTGAAACCAAAGGGCTCAGCACATGATATTCTGCAGAAGACAGAAGATTTTATAGAGAGTGGTTACAGGCATGTCTCGACTGAATACGGGTACGCTGAAAAGGAGGACACTGCTTATTACTCTTCCGGATCAAGCTATTCGGATATGATTGAGGCCATTGCTGCCAATCCTTCTGCATATTCATTCTCTGACCCGGAGGATAATTATTAGATTGCATGTTTATATATAGGACAGGAGGGTAAGCAGGGATGGAAAAAAAGGGCCTGGCAAGGAGTCTCAAGGATATATCCCGCACCTTTATTACAGCAGAAGATGAATCAACGCCTGATGATCCATCCCTTATTTTTTTAACAAACCCTGTCCGGGAAGACCGGTGTTCAGCATGTGTTAATGTAATAGAAGAGGCTGATGGCCCGCTAAGGTGCAGGATATTTTCAACTAAAAATGAGAAGTATGGTGTGATATTTTTAAAGTCAATCATGCCGGGTTACGCAAAATACTGCCGTTACTTTGAACCACTTGCTCCACATGAAGCTGAAAATAAGGGGGAGATTGAAAAGCCTGACAGTAATGCCAGCCTGGAAAATTTTGAATTTGAACAGACAATCACCAGCCAGAAAAATATCTCACTTAAGGATGATACAAACCTCCAGAACAATTTTAAAAAGAAGCTTTCACAACATCTTGAACAGGGATATGAGATCGTCCGCATTGAGCTGGAAAAGAAAGAAGAGCGTAAAGATCCTGCATGCCTGACAAAAACATTTGAAAGGGTGACGATCTCAAAGAAAGATACCCTTTAGCTTCAAAATTCAAGGTTCAAGATTCAAGATTCAATAATTAAACAGTCTGCTGGCATTTTACATGCGTGGTTAATCAAGCCAGTTTTTCACTCCCAGCCCCTGGACCTGGCTGAACTCCCTGAAATTTGCAGTGACAAGAATAAGCCCAAGTGAAATAGTATGGGCGGTAATCAGCAAATCATTTAGCCCAATCAGGGTGCCGGATTCTTCGGATTGTTTAAATGGGTCATATCGGAGCAAAAATTATATCCAATGAAAGGTGGCTTCTACTGGAATGTGTACACTGTTGACAAGAAGGCAATAGGTATCAGTCCTACATAGTTGATAGAAATAGGCCTATGCTTGAAGATCTCAATTGTGCAGGACTGATAAACATATAGAGGATTTCTTATTAAGAGCATCCGAGTAACTATGATAATATAGCCACCTCCCCATCCATAGTATATGGGTTACTATGGACCAGAGTGCATAAGTGCAACATTTAACGATTGTGTCATGCGTTTCTCTGGTTTTAGCGTTATGATTTCTTTTCTGTTAATTATCCGCTTTGCGTGGAATCACCATCCGAATAAATGTGGAACCCTGAGATCAAAACGTCAAAAAAGATTGCGATAAAAACATATTGATAAATCGTAATCGATCGATTACAATCATTTCATGATTACGATCAAAACAACACCTGAATTTGATAAATGGCTCGACGGGATAAAGGACCGAATGACCAGGATTCGATTGGCACGCCGAATTGAC
>JAFGFM010000137.1 GCA_016931115.1 Deltaproteobacteria bacterium
ACCAATATCCTTAATTTATTATGCAATCAAAGGGGAGGGTAAAATGTACGAACATGCACTGGCGAATAATCCTTATGAAATATCTATCCTGGATTTTAACAGGGAACTTGATCAGTACTATTGTGTAGAGGTCCCTGTGAGGGTAGGGCTGTTATATCAGTTCAGGATATGGCAGGCAAACAGGAGCACCATGTCTATCCTGGTCAGGGATAAATCAAGGTTTCTCTCCTATATAAAGATTAGCGGAAGATACAACATGAAATACTACTCAACAGATGATCTTTATCCATATCAGGAACTTGTAACAGCGATAAGAAGCATCACTCCACAGGAGGGCCGCTTTTTAAGGGGTCACTCTCTTGTAGAACTTGAGATAGTCGAGGAGGCGGAGGATGCAAAGATCCGCAGCCTTGCCATGTCAAAAAGGTGATAGGGTTAATCCTTAAGAAACAGCCTGTGGTATTCTTCTTCTGTGAGGTGACTCTTAAGCAGCCCTGAGACAAGGTTAAACAGCCTCTCCATTTCTGTGTCAGACATTCTATCCGCTATAACTTTAATCACTTCGTCATCGGAAAACTTCTGCAAATAAAAGGCAAGGGTAAATTCATTGGTCTTCCGGTCATAACTATACCCCACGAGCCCGTCATAAGATTCCACAAATTCATGGCTGTGCTGCTTCATGCTGCTAACCTGCTGCCCTTACCTTAATCAGCTGTGCAACAACGCTTACCGCTATCTCTTCAGGTGTCTCGGCCCCTATCTCCTCCCCTATGGGAGAATAGACCCTGTCAAGCTCTTCACGAGTAAAACCTTCAGCGAGAAGATTATCAAATGTGATTTTCACCTTCCTTTTGCTCCCTATCATGCCAATATATTTGGCCGGGGTTGAAAGCGCCTGTTCAAGAACAGTCTTATCATGAGAATGGCCGCGGGTTACAATAACAAGATAGGATGAGTCATTTATCGGCAGCATCTCCATCACATTTTCAAATGGGCATGTGATAACCTCCTTTGCATATGGAAAGTTTTCAGCCATTGAAAACTCTTCACGGTCATCTATTACCACCACGGAAAACCCCACAAGATCGGCAATCGGGCCTATCTGCTTTGATACGTGCCCCCCTCCAAAGATAAATACAACTGGCTCGGAAATGACAGGTTCAATCAACACATCTATACTGTTGCCATTATTGCCCTCAAGACCCATCACATGAGGAACCCTCTTTGATACAATCTCCTTCATGTTTAGCTGTATGATCTCATCAGCCCTGTTTATCCCATCCAGTGACCCTATCTTTTCATTGTCAGATTTAATAAACATCCTTGTGCCAGGCCCCTGCTTCCAATAACCCGGATCAAGGACCGTGGCAATGATAGCAGAGCCGCCCCTTTTGTTAAGCGCCCTTGCCTCGTCAATAATACGCTTTATATCCCGATCTCCAGGCAGTACCGGCTCAATAAAAATCCTCGCATTGCCGCCGCAAATCATCTCATTTGCGTCAACATCCTCTCCCTGCATCCTGTAAAGCAGCATGACAGGTGAAAGTGATGAGAATACCTCTTTACCCACATCAAGCACCTTTTTCTCAAGCTTACCGCCTCCGATAGTCCCCACAAATGAGCCGTCCTCCAGCATAAGCATCTTTGTCCCCGGCCCCCTGGGTGAAGAGCCTGACTGGGTCACTATGGTTGCAAGCACGCAAAGGGTGTTTTTTTCCAGAAGTTCCGATAATCTGTCGTATATCTCTCTCATATCTTTTTTCTCAATATCCTGTTGTCGCCGACACGCACTGTCAGCTGTTCATGGTCAAAATACTCTATCAGCGGTATGCTGTATTTCCTGGATGTCCCTGTCATATCCTTGAACTGTGTAGGGTTTACCTCGTTGTTTTTCTTTAAAAATGCAATCAGCCTTTCCCTGAGATCATCAATGGCATTTTTATGAAAATAGAGATCCTCCTTAACCTTCACGAGGAGACCCTCTTTTATCAGTATACCCAGGATATCCGCTCCCTTTGCATCAGGGAATTCACTGTTGACCTCCTTGAAATATGGAGGCTGCAATCTTGCCCTGCGATAGACATCCTCTATACGTTCCCTGATCTCCTTCTGATCGTTTGCAAGAGTCACCCTGTGATCATTCAGGCGAAGGAGCTCATTTTCTATAACAACTATGCCGAGCCCGCTCTGCTGATTAACAATAAAATTAAAAAGCCTGGGGTTGGTTGCACCTTCTGTCCTTGACCTCAACTCCTCTTTTAATATGCCTGCCTTGAGCGGGTTACGCTCATGATATTCGGACAGGATGGTCAGAAAATCCTTTGTTGCATCCCCAAGAAACTCTTCATGTATAAAAAGGCCGCTTTCTTTACTGTACTGGATGATCCTTTTCTGGGCAGATAATACCTTTAGCGCCTCATCCACCTTCTTTTTACCAAGATTGGCCAGAAACTGGATCTCCTTTGCATCTTTTCCTGTATATCGGCCCATCTTCACAAACTGCTCTATCTGAACAAGGGGATCGCCGCTATTTAAGAGTTCAATATCAGCAAGCACCCCCTCTGAAAACCGCTTCTTTTTGAGGGGAAGGGGGTTAAGAACCCGGCCTCCGCCAATAGTCCTGACAGGGGAATAGCTCCTTAAAATATATCTGTCACCCCTCAGAACAGTAGTAGGTTCATCAAGCCTGATCTGGGCAAAACATCTCTCCCCCTGGTTTAATACATCCCTGTCAAGCAGTATAACTGTAGAGATAATCTCTGCTGTGCCCGCATGAAAGCGCGCCTTTGCCCTGTTTTTTAGGGGCCTGGGTGATGATGCCAGAAGATCAAGCTCAACATCGATCATGAATGTGGGCTTCAGGGTATCCTTTGCAGCAAGGATATTACCCCTCTCTATCTGCGCCTTTTCCATCCCCTGTATATTAATGGCGGTCCTTAGGCCAGCACTCACATTTTCAGCATCTTTATTATGCACCTGAATGCCGCGTATCCTGCTGTGCAGCTCCTGTGGATAGATGGTGACCTCATCACCAACACTGATACTCCCTGATGCTGTGGTACCGGTTACAACCGTGCCGAAACCCTTCATGGTGAATACCCTGTCAACAGGAAGCCTGAAAAAGTTGCCGCTGTTTCTCTCTGGTATCTCCGCAACCATCTTGTCGATTAACTGTATAAGGGCCTCTATGCCAAGGCCAGTAACTGAGGAGACCTCCATTATCGGGGCCTTTTCAAGAAAGGTGCCCTTCAGATACTGTGTTACATCATCCCTTACAAGCTCGATCCAATCATCATCAACCATATCGCGCTTTGTAAGGACTACAAGACCGTGCTTAACAGATAGAAGCTGGCATATCTCAAGGTGTTCCCTTGTCTGGGGCATTATCCCCTCATCAGCGGCTATAACCATAGCAACAAGGTCAACGCCGGTGGCGCCAGCCACCATGTGCTTTACAAACCTCTCATGGCCCGGCACATCAACAATGCCTAAAAGCTGCCCGCTGGGAAGCAGAAGATGGGCAAACCCCAGCTCTATTGTTATTCCCCTTGCCTTCTCCTCCTTGAGACGGTCTGTGTCAATATTTGTAAGGGCCTTGATGAGTGATGTCTTTCCGTGATCAATATGCCCGGCAGTTCCAAGTATTACCTGCTTCATTTAATTACCTTTCAGGATAAAAGCATTCAGATATCATCCCTGTTAAGCGTAAGCCCCATTGATAAACTGTTTTTAACAATCATGTCAATCTCAAATAATACCATGACACATTTGCACAATGATAAAAAGTGCATATAATCAGCATACTAAAGAACAGACTGGATACAGAATAAAAATCTAAAATAAAAAAGGAGGACAATATGGACTTAAAGGCATATTTTGAGGGGGCAAAGGGTACAGGGGTTATTGCAACTGCTGACAACAATGGCAAGGTAAATATGGCAATCTATTCAAAGCCCCATTTTATGGATAATGGCGAAATAGCCTTTATCATGACAGATAAACTTACCCATAACAATATCATGGCAAATGGAAGCGCCGCCTACCTGTTTAAAGAAGATGGAGAGGGTTATAAGGGTAAAAGACTCTATCTGACAAAACTGAGGGAAGAAAAGGATAGCGAACTCCTGTACACGATAAGGAGCAGGAAATACCATTCAGACCAGGATGATGGCAAATCAAAATTTCTTGTCTTTTTCAGGGTGGATAAGGAGCTGCCCCTTATAGGAGAGGGGAAATAACAGGTTTTCACCGCGGAGTACATCCGCCGTCGCCAGGGCTATGGCGCATTGTCGTCAAGCTAAGGCGAAAAGCAAAAGCAACTAAAGCAATATCTCACACAGAGGCGCAAAGAACACTAAGAAAACCAAATGATTATTACAGTATATTTTTTGTTTCTTAACTTTGTGGGCTTTGTGACTTTGTGTGAGAAATGATTTTTTGTCTAGAATTATGAATAGCTGTTTTTCTCAGGGATCTTTATTTTATATCCCTTACCAGTAATATGTTTTCAATACGATATTTTTGTTAACTTGACGCCAATGGGCTATGGCGGGACAGGCAGGAGAACACGGAGAAAATATTTTATATTATCAATAAATTTTTGTTTTTTAGCGCTCGTTGCGTCTTTGCGGTTCAATTTTAAACTGTCACTTCAACCAAACAAGGACACGGAGTAAAAGCAAAAAGATATAATCTCCGTGCCATCCCTGGTCCGCAATAGCCTTGGCGACGGAGGCCGTGTTCTCCGTGGTTAATATTTTTATGAGATTTTGAAAACACCATCATTCTCAATTTTTTGCCTGGAGCCTGGCCACATAGCCTGTGGTATTCCTTATATAATTGCAGATATTATAGATCAGGTTTTTAAATGTCCTTGAGAGCTTATCATATTCCTTTTGTATCTCAATGGGGTCCATCTTTTCTGTTTTGAGCCCCTTTGATGGGATTATTATGGCGGAGTTGGGTTCATGCCCGAAATCCACAAAGGGGATATTGCCAATAATATCGTTTGCCTCAAGACTGAACATGATATCCCTGCCTTCCGGGTTCTTTATATCAACAACTACCGTGCCTTCTGTTATTCTGTATAGCCCGTCCCCTGCCTCAAAGACCTTGCCGGTTGATACCAGCTTCAGCATCTCTTTATCCTCTTTCTCTTCTGAAAAAATCTCTATGGCCCTTATGTTCAGTTTGCGGAGCCGCTGATCAAGGCTTAAGAGAAGACGCCTGAATTCAGGTGAGAGCTTCGAGTACTCGTTGTAAAATGGTTCAACATCAAGCAGGCAGAGTCTGAGATCCTCCTCTGCTGTGACAGAGGCGTTCCTCTCGTAATCACCATAAAGCAAGGCCCTGATAGTGCCTATAAAACAGCCCTGGCCCAGCCTGGCAAGTAGAAGCGGGCCTTTAGAGGTATCCCTTGTCACCCTTACAACACCTTCATAGACTGTCCATATCCACTTGCCGTGCTTTCCTTCCCTGACAATGGGCTGGCCTTTTTTATAAAAATCCTCCCTCTCAACATAGAGGTAATCGGTAAGGGGGCCTTTAAGTACCTGCAAACCGGAACTATCAGGTTTGTCCCCAGCGTGTATGGCAAGGCTGCTGCTGTGGCCAACCTTTTTAATCTTTTCATTATCAAGGAGCTTTAATGCCTCAAGGACTATATCCATCCTCCCCTTTGTTATGGTGACCTCAACAGAGCTGACATCCTCTTCATAAAAGAGATATTCCCCCTCCTGCCAGCCGAACATACCGTACAGTGCCTTTGCCCCCTTTAATGAACCATATACCGCATTTATGGGGTTACCCTTTGAAAAATGTATAATACCCGGGTGAGGAGTATATTTTGAGGTAAGTTTTAATACCCCTATGGAATTATTGCTCCCAAGGATCTGAAATATTTCAGGCAGTGTTACAAGGCTGAGGCTGCCTGAAAGAGCTATCCTGTTATTCATATCTATATCCCTTTTTTTTAATAATATTTTTGAGTGTATAAAATTTTATGCAAAAAGGGTGCCCTGTACCCTCTCCTATGGGAATTATCTTAACCCATTGATAATAATACTACTTACAATTTTCAAGCCCACCCGCAACAGACTGAAAATCGTCAGGAATATATATTATTGCCTTAATTCCCATATTTCTGTATTTAAAAAACTATATATGAGGGCCGGAAATTTGACAGGCCCCATATAATATCCCGGCAGGGGGAAGCTAGAGATGATAATAAAGACATCAAATGAAATCATGAAGATGCGGGAGGCTGGGCTAATCCTATGGGATGTGCATCAAACCGCAAAAAGGGTTGTTAGAGATGGTGTTACCACAAAAGAGATAGATATCGCGGTAGAAGAGAGGATCTCTGAGCTTGGTGCCCTGCCCCTTTTCAAGGGTGTTCCAGGCAAGGTGCCTTTCCCTGCCTGTGCATGCATATCAGTAAATGAAGAGGTGGTTCACGGCATACCATCTGGCCGGAAAATCAGTTCAGGTGATATTGTCAGTATTGATATAGGGGTAAAATACAATGGTTTTTGCGCTGATTCTGCTGAAACTATCCCTGTGGGAGGTGCGCCAGAGGCAAAAATGGCCCTGCTCAGGGCAACAGAAGATGCGCTCCGCATGGCCATATCCATGCTTGCCCCTGGTGTAAACTGGAATGAAATCTCAAATAGAATGCAGAAAAGGTTAGAGTCAGCCGGCTACTCGATTGTAAGAGAGCTGGTGGGGCACGGCATAGGGAAGGAGATGTGGGAATCGCCCCAGATACCCAACTATTATGTTAGAAAAGAGCACTCCTTTATCATTAAGCAAGGGGCAACCCTTGCGATTGAACCCATGGTAAATATGGGTAAAAAAGAGATCAAGTTCGGAAAAGACCACTGGACAATCTCAACAAAGGATGGAAAACCAAGCGCCCACTTTGAACATACTGTGGCAGTTACTGAAAATGGCCCTTTTGTGCTTACATGCGGCCCGGATGGCGAAGGGTGGGCAATGCCTGATAATGCGATCTTTGAGTTATAAATCTTTTCAAGGAGGAGAAGCCTCTATTCAAGGTTTATCAGCTCAGGATGAATACCACTGTCATCAACAGTTATCCTGGCCATTGATACAGGCCTTGTGAACCTTCTCGGGCCAGCGCTCCCCGGGTTAAGGTAGAGTACATCCTTCTTTTTAAAGAGCTCCGGCATGTGGGTGTGGCCAGAGATAACCGCATTAATGGCAGCGGATACAGGGTCAATGTCTAAAAAATCCAGGTTATGAATAATATAGAAATGGCCCCCGGCTATCTCAGCAATTTCAGAAATGGGTATTTCCTTTGCCCATGGCCCGGTATCTACATTTCCCCTTACAGCAAATGTGGGGGCAATAGCCTTGAGTGAGGATAAGAGCTCCATTGAGCCTATATCACCTGCATGTATGATTGCATTGCATTTTTCAAGTATATGAGCCGCCTCAGCCCTTAAAAGGCCGTGGGTATCTGAGATGACACCTACTATAAAAGACATTTGATACACCTTTCTCATATTTTGATTTCAAAAAGCGCAATTCAAGCATTACAGATGCATACAGTCAATGCAATAGTGTCCATCCAGAAAAGAACAAATACTGGTGGTAGCTTTCAGTCCCGCCTCGAGGCGGGATCAGCTAAATGTATGTTTTGAAAGCCTTTTGCTGAACGCTGAACGCTAAAGGCTGACCGCTTGCATTGTTCTCTTGACCTGATTGGGCAAAATGATATTATCCCCGCTTTAATTTAATAAAAAGGATCTTAATAATGAAATTCAAACTGCCTGTGGCTGTTGTTGCCTTTTTAAATGGCTGGATATTTTCCTTGCTTATTGCAATCCTGATTGCCACATCTATAAAATCTTCCCTGGCAGACTGGAACACGGTCCCGACCGGATCAATGAAGCCCACAATAATTGAGGGTGACCGAATATTTGTAAACAAACTTGCATATGACCTTAAGGTGCCATACACCACCATTCACATGGCCGAATGGGGTAGCCCTGAGCGGGGTGAGATTGTTGTCTTTTATTCCCCTGAAGATGGTAAACGCCTCGTAAAAAGGGTGATAGGGGTACCTGGTGATACCATATCAATGGAGGATTCAAAGCTTTACATAAATGGAAAACCCCTTACCTACAGATACCCTGAAGAATCGGATTTTAATAATTTCCTGGTGAAAGAGCAATACAGGGATGACACCATAATAGAGTATCTCAATAACAGGATACACCCTGTGTTGATTCTTTCTCACTCGGCAGCGCTGAGCTCATTTAATACCAAAACCATTCCTGAAGGCAAATATTATATGATGGGTGATAATAGATACAACAGCGCTGACTCGCGCTATTTCGGATTTGTGGATAGAAAGCTGATAGTGGGCAGGGCAACAGCAATAGTCATCTCACTGGATATAAACGATATGTACAAGCCACGGTTTGAAAGGTTTTTTGAACGCCTGCCATAAGGAAAGGAGTAATTAGTGTCCATCCAAAAACTGTCGTTTTTGGATTCGAGCGGTCAGCCATCAGCGTTCAGCTTTCAGCAAAAGGCTTTCAAACCAAAGAGTTAGCTGACTGCTGAAAGCCACATCCAGAATTCGCCTCTTTCTGGATGGACACTAAATACAATTTTCAGGATCAATGTCAAGAATAAGGGCAACCGCCTTTTTTATCCGCCCGATATCATCAACCGATATTTCACCTATTTTATCTGAAAATCGGTTGTGGCTTATGGCCCTTATCTGAAAACAATCTATCGCTGACCTCTTTTGCAAACCATTAACAGGGGTTGGTTCAAGGACTGCAAAGAATGGATTATTATCCCATAAAATATTCCATCCGGTGATGGGGACAACTATGGCGAGCTTGAGATTTTTACTATGACCCGGATTCAAGACAACTACAGGCCTTCTTTTTTTTATCTCATCCCCTAATGTTGGATCAAGATTAACCCAGAATATTTCACCTGTTTTCAAAGTCTTCTCCATCAAGTGAATCGAAAAGGTTCTCATAAGCCCCTTCACTGATTGCTTCCATTGCCTTTTCCCTTTTGATTTCCCGGAGCCTTTTTTGATCTGCTTTTATTTTTTCTTTAACAGCCTGCCTGATATATTCACTAAGGCTTTTACAATTCAGTTGTTTATGAGTCCCCTTTATGAATTCATAATCTTCACTGTCAATTTGTAATTTAGTTTGAGTAGGCATTTTTTACCTCCTGTTATTAGGGTAAATATTTATACCAATATTTACCCTCAATATCAAGACCTATATTCCAGGGTCATAATAAATGTTAGCATAAAGGTAAATCAGAAATTTTTATATCTATTATAAACAGAAAAAGGTCGGGTTAATAACCCGACCTTTTTCTGTTTATAATCCTGACCCCATGACATCAGGCAGCCTTTCTCATCAGTAAATCAGCATCACGCTGCTGCCAGTTGTATATCCGTCCCTAAAACCCTGTTATTTTCAAGGTATTCTTCAAACCCCATTGTGTTATCTATAATCCCATCAGGGGTGATCTCAACAATCCTGTTTGCAACAGTGGAAACAAGCTGGCGGTCACGGGATGAGAACAAAAGCACCTCCGGAAAGGCGGAGAGCCCATTGTTCAGTGCGGTTAATGATTCAAGATCAAGGTGGTTTGTCGGTTCATCAAGGATAAGCACATTGGCCCCGCCGAGCATAACCTTGGATAGCATGCAGCGTACCTTCTCACCACCAGAGAGCACCTTTGTTTTCTTAAGTGGCTCATCCCCGGAAAAGAGCATCCTTCCTAAAAAGCCCCTTGCAAAACTTTCACAGTCACATGGCGGGAACTGGCAGAGCCAGTCAACAAGATTCAAATCATTATCAAAGTAGGCGCTGTTTTCCATTGGAAAATATTCTGTCTTGATAGTAACCCCCCAGCTAAAACTGCCGCTGTCAGGTTTCATTTCACCCGCAAGTATCTGGAAAAGGGTTGTCTTGACATGGTTATTGGTACCCACAAAGGCAATCTTATCCCCTCTGTTAACAGTTAGATTAAGATTGTTTAAAACCAGCTCTCCATCTATCTCCTTTGAAAGCCCCTTAATCTCAAGGATAATGTTACCGCAGGGGCGTTCGGGCTTGAAGCTGATATAGGGATACTTCCTTGATGAAACAGGCAGATTCTCTATGGTAAGCGAATCCAGGATCTTCTTCCTGGCAGTGGCCTGCTTTGATTTGGATGCATTGGCGCTGAACCTTCGGATAAACTCCTTTAAGTCCTCTGCCTTTTCCAGGGCCTTTTTATTCTCGTTCTGTTTTTGTTTAAGCAGAAGCTGGCTTGACTCATACCAGAAATCATAATTTCCTGTGTATACCTTGATTGCCCCGAAGTCTATATCCGCAATGTGTGTGCAGACCTGGTTTAAAAAATGGCGGTCATGGGATATGACGATAACAGTATTCTGAAAACGGCACAGGAATTCCTCAAGCCATGCGATAGATTTAAGGTCCAGGTGGTTTGTAGGCTCATCCAGAAGCAGCACATCCGGGTTGCCATACAGGGCTTGAGCCAGAAGTACACGTACCTTGTCGCCGCCTGTAAGCTCCTTCATCTTTTTATCAAGAAATGATTCGGGTATACCAAGCCCCTTTAAGAGTACTGCGGCCTCTGCCTCCGCCTCATACCCGTTCATCTCAGCAAATTCACATTCAAGATCGCCGCAGAGGATACCCTCCTCATCTGTCAGATCCTGCTTTGCGTAGAGCCTTTCACGCTCTGCCATTACAGTAAAAAGCCTTTTATGACCCATTATAACCGTGTTGATGACCGTCTCATTATCAAATGCAAACTGGTCCTGGTTTAGAACTGATATCCTTTCATTTGGCCCGATTGTTACCTCGCCCTTATCCTGCTCCACCTCGCCTGAAAGGATCTTTAAAAAGGTGGATTTTCCAGCCCCATTGGCGCCTATCAGGCCATAACAGTTACCCGGCGCAAATTTTATATTTACTTCCTTGAACAGCACCTTCTTTCCATAAGAAAGGCTGACATTTGTTACATTTATCATACTTAAACACCCCATATTAAAAAATAAAAGCACCCCGGAGTATGACCCCGGGGTGCAAAAGGAAAGGGGTATATACAGGATTTTAGCGCCTGCTGCAACCTATTTCGTGTTTTAATGGCAGGTGAAAGCTTTGTGTCAACGGTTTTAACCTCTACTGCCATTAAAGGTTTATGGTCTAAAGTGACTATAGGATCTATTTCCTTGCATTTTATTGAAATCCAATTCTATAATACTGGCAAGTTACAGGGAGTATTGATTGATGGAAAATCTCGATAGACTCAAATATGAAATTGAATCACTTCCACAAAATGATTTTAACCAGTTGCGGAAATGGTTTTCGGAAAAAGACTGGAAAGAATGGGAAATCCAGATTGAAGAGGACTCAATGTCTGGCAGATTGGATTTTTTGTTTAAGGAGGCCCTTGATGAAAAAAACAAGGGAAAGCTCCGGACAATTTAATGCATAGGGCCACTTCCAGATTCTGGAAATGTTTCCAGTCATTACCAACCGTTATACAAAAACAGGCAAAAGAAAATTACGCCATTTTAAAAGAAAATCCTCGGCACCCGTCACTCCACTTTAAAAAGATGGGGAAAATCTGGTCTGTACGAATCGGCCTTGATTATAGGGCTATCGCAATTGAGGATGGCCTAGATTTTATTTGGGTCTGGATCGGTAACCACGATGAATATGAAAGACTGATATCTTAAATTTCCTGGCACTATCATTTTTTCCATGACACATTGGGAACATTTTGATTTGATGCTCTGTGTCTTCTTAGTAAAAATTTGATATATCAGTCAAGTAAAGACAAAAACCTGTCAGCGCTGACTACCCATGTATCTTCGGAAAGCCTTTGCATGACTCCGCCTGTCTCAACTATCTGAACACCAAGAATTGGCCCCTGAAACATATAGTTATTTCGTGTTTTAAGGGTAGGTGAAAGCTTTGTGTCACCGGTTTTAACCTCTACTGCCATTAAAGGTTTATGGTCTAAAGTGACTATAAAATCTATCTCTTTCTTATCAATGGTTCTTAAATAATAAAGCTCATATAAACCATACCCCATGTCGGTTAAGGTTTTACAGGTTCTGTACAGATAGGCTGCTGCCATATTTTCAAGTCTGGCAGGGACTTCAGGGACATAGTACCAGTCCATAAAATACCATTTTTTTTCTTTTTTGAGCCCCCTTGATATCTTGTTAGTCCAAGGGTTTATTGAAAATAGAAGATAAAGCTTTTTAAGCTGCTCAAGCCAGTTTTTAACTGTTGTATGGGCAGCCTCAAGTTCCCTTCCCAATCCTGACATGGAAAGAGGTGACATTACACGTGATGGTAAAAGGCTTAAAAGGTGTTCAACCTTATCCAGTTCACCTACCCTTGTCAGGTCTTTTAAGTCCTGCCGCACAACCAGACTCATATAATCCTGGTGCCACTTACGACTAAACCTCTCATTCTGTTTTAGAAAAGGCTCAGGGAAAGGCCCGTGATGAAAAAGAAGCGAATATGCATCTGTTACTTCTGATAAAACAGGTTGTGTGATTTGATCATTAAATGAGGACAGAAGCCGTTCATGACCTCCTTCTGTCAAAAAGCAGGTTGCGCTTTTTATTCCGGTAGTTTCTCTTATATTTAATGGAAACATATGAAAAAGGTTATACCTGCCTAAAAGTGAATCACCTGAGCGGCGAAACATATCAAGGCGTGCACTGCCAGTTATCAGAAAGCGGAATTCGTCATTGAAAAGATCATAGACCCCTTTAAGGATGTCTTTCCAATGGTTGCGTTTATGTATTTCATCAAAAACGATCCATGGGTCTTTCATCCCAAGCATGCGCGCAGGTGACTCAAAAAAACGGCTGTCAACCTGATATGCCTTTCTGGTGGCTATGTCATCCCAATTAAAGTAGAGAGAAGACATACTGCCTTTATCTAACCAGTTTTTTGCCAGCATAGATTTGCCTACCTGACGCGGACCAGCCAGAAATACCATGTGTCTTCCTGTTAAAGTTTCGTCAAATGCATAGTTTTCTACATTTCGGGGTATATAATTTTTTGTTACCATGACGCTCATATTATCGCGATAAATTGAGCGAGTCAACTCATATTATCGCAACTTAAAGCAAAGACTTGTTCCCATGGTCACCGTGCAAACACCCAAAAATAATTTAATCAAAACAAACCTGAACCTTAAAAACATAAAATGCGATGACATAACTAAAGACATGAATATATGCTACTCTTTAACATAATTTTGCATCACTTTACATAAAATAATAATGTAATTGTAATTTTTTAAGATCTTTTCATTAGTTTTCATGGTCTTATGGAAACAGGGAATATACTAACAACAGTTTCCCAAAATTGACATTTAACAATGCTTACATTACCATGCTTATATACGTATCGGTAACTATGAGACGAATAATAAAAGGATAAGTCTTTCATGCCTCAAATAATATGGAGTAGGAATAATGATAGATATCATTCTATCTGTTAATAAAGTTTCAATTCGGCTGCCAGATGAAAGATGGAAACATATTGTTGAAAACCATGATGATCTGGCCGGATATTATGATATAGTGCTTAAAACCATAGAAAACCCCGATTATATTATAAAAAGCTATAAAGACGCCCTCATTGCCCTTGTAGAAGTAAGCGAAAAGAAATATCTGGCTGTTGTTTACAAAGAATTTATTGATGATGGATTTATAATCACCGCATATTTTACTAAAAAGATAAAACTGGAAGACGAGGAAATAGTATGGAAAAAGAAATTCTAAAACAAGAGACATTATTGGAGGTTTTCAAGGCTACTCCACATCTTTTAAAATTTCCTGTCACCAAGATGTGGATCGACTATGATAAGGAAGCCGATGTCCTTTATATCAGTTTTAACCGCCCGCAGGAGGCAACCGATTCCGAAATGACACAAGATGGCATCTTGCACCGTTATAAAGGAGATAACCTTGTAGGAATAACCATACTTGATGCATCAAAGAGAAACTGAGTATTGTGCAGCAAGGGTTTGCCTGTGTTTCGAATCTTATACATCTTGCTATAGAGGATAGAGGGGTCATAGGGTCATTCATAACCGCTTCTCACTTCTTACAGTGGGCCAGTTGTGAATGGCTTATAATAAAAACCAGAATGTATCTGTTTAAAGTGAAGGCTTGGATAATAAGGGTCTTTTTTGAATTGGGAATATGCTTTTATGGTCAAGTGCCAGAACTATCCTGCTCATCTTTACATCCGATCTTTTTTAATGCGTCATTGAAAAAAACATCCAGGCCTACACAGTTGACAGCCCCTCAAAATCACATGCCAAAAACAACTGGATTCCCGTTTTCACGGGAATGACGCTTGATGTCTGGATTCCACAGCCTGTCCCGCCATAGCCTTGGGCGACAGCGGATCAGCCGTGGAATGATGTTCGGGGTCTGGATTCCCGCTGCGCCCTGTTAAATGCTGCTTTGCAGCCCGTGCTTGCACCCCGGTTTATCGGAGTCATGCTGATTAAACAGGGTAAAAATGACGACAAAAAGACTATTGAAAATTTTATATGAGAAGCGTATGGCCGCTTTATTTCAGGATTTTATTATACCCGAAAAGATATAATGGGCTAGGTTTAGGACTATTTTGTAATAAATGCAAGAGGAAATTAAACGAGCAATTATCAATGATCAGTTATCAATAAACAATAAATTCAATTTTCAAAATTACAGATTCAAGATTTCC
This sequence comes from Deltaproteobacteria bacterium, assembly GCA_016931115.1. Taxonomy (GTDB): domain Bacteria; phylum Desulfobacterota; class DSM-4660; order Desulfatiglandales; family HGW-15; genus JAAZBV01. Next base: position 14,790 of record JAFGFM010000137.1, read on the forward strand.
AGATTCGCTAATACTTCACCGTTCCAAGATAGTAGTAAGCAAACTTTCAGTCTTTCTCTTAAAATCTTTTCAGATAATACTCTTAAGCCATTTGGGAAATTCAAACCACGGGATAGCAATGTTGTTATCAGGAATCTATTTAGTGCATGCTGTGTAAGGCTGGGAATGAGAAATTCGCATACCTGTATGATTGAACGGGGAAGGTGAAATTATGGACTAAAGTAAAATTCAACTTTAATTTGGTCCAAAAAATACATCTAATTACCCTTTTAAATAGCACAAAAAATGTTGTTGGGTTGCTTCGCTTAACCCAAACCTACTGAATTGAGGTCAAGTTGGGGTGGAATATTGCAAGGGAATTACTTAATTCATCTACAAGGAGGGCATTCATATCTTTATTTTTGGCCTCCTTGCTTTTTATGGGGCGCTTACAGATAATAAATTAATGACCTGGGACCCGAATGTTATTCAAGTCAAAAGATTTATTACTGAAAGACACCGCTAACTGATAATTATATGAAATGGAAAAGAGACTCAGAGTGTTAATTCATGTTTTCCCACGGATACAGAGTTTATGGATTTTAATTAACAACCTTTTGAATATTAAAAAGGCTAAATGCATTTCCTCCATTTATCTTTGCCATATCTTCAGGTTCAATACCAACGCTATCCATCTCCTTAAAATACCTGCCTGGTTTAATAAGGGGATAGTCAGAGCCAAACAGTATTTTTTTATAGCCTATAATAGTGCCTGCTGTTTTATAGATTGCCGGGTCATAGAGAAATGGTGAGGCGGCTGTATCAACCCAGACATTCTTAAAGGCCTCCCTTACCTCCTTTTTAAGAAGGGCATAAAAAAATAAACCACCGCCCCAGTGTGCAAGGACTATTTTATTATCAGGGTATCTTTTTATGAGGTTTTCTATCTGTTTAAGTGTAATCTCCTGTTTACCCGGATAGTGATGGCCGACCGGTTCATTGACATGCATTAATATAGGCGCATCATGGTCACGACACACCGCCATAACATCGTTCATCTTTAAGATAATGTCATCGGTCAAAGGAGAGTCATATACTGCGAGTTCACCCACGCCCTTAAGCCCCAGTTTAAAACACCTTTCAGCCTCTTTTGCACTGTAGGGAGATAACGGGTCAAAACAGCTCAACCCGATAAGGCGTTCAGGAAAAGAGGAGACTGACTCAATAACATAATCATTGTGCCTCATGAAGGTATCTGCACTTTTCCATGGAAAACCGAATACAACTGAGGCATCCACTCTATCTGCATCCATATCCCGAATGATTCCGTGAACAGTCTCAAATTTTGATGTCTTTTTACTGTAAAGCATCTTAAAGGCAGGTTCATCTGCAAAAAAGTTATCCCTCTTATCCTGGAAGGATGTCGGGAAGATATGGGTATGGGCGTCTATAATCATTTTAAAAGCGCTTCAACAGTCTTCGGGACTTCACCTTGAACAAATCCTGATATTGTTTTTATGATCTTACCTTCCCTGTTGATAATATGCATGGTTGGTATTGCAGCAGGGGAATCACCATAATATGCACTGCTCACAGTGCCATCATTCCTCATAACCGGATAATTTATCCCGAATGTCCTCATAAACTTTAGTATCTGCCCGTCATCTGCCTGCGAAAGGGTATCCACTGAGACACCAAGCACAACAAGACCCTTATCTTTGTATTTTTTCTGAATACGTACAAGCTCAGGGATGGAATGCATACAGGGCACACAATATGTTGCCCAGAAATCAAGCAGCACTATCTTACCCCTGTAAGCAGAAAGGGTTATATCTTCACCGGTCATGGCCTTTAATGTGAAATCCGGGGCATCTATTGCCTCAGGTTTTGGTGTGCATGCAGAAAATATAAATAAAAGCAATATGTAAAGGATAGCAGTTAGTCTCATGATATTGTTAGAATGCATTTGTCACTCTCCAGTTTATAATTTCACAACACTCAGGCTTTAAAAATAAGCGCTTTGTGGATAGAAAAATTTAAATTATAATGCTAAATACTATTTTTTTATTAAGTAGGAAATGATTTCTTTTACATAATGAGGTTTGAGCTTTATTTTTTGACCTCTTTTATAAGATTCATATATTTCTATTTTATATTATTTTTATGGATGCCAGATATAACCTTCGCTATGGCTGCTGCATGTCAAGCAGGTCTGGCATGACGAGTTTATATGCCTTCGCAATACACGTCATTCCCAAACTGATCGGGAATCCATGCTTTAAAGGCAGTGTAATCTTAAAAGCAGGAGGACAAAAATGGAACGCAAACTGTTTTCCTTAATACTCGTTATTTATATATCTCTGTTTTTTTTCAATACCTATGGTGAAGACAATATGGACTCTGGACACAAATTAAAAACAAGACCTGCCTCTGTTGCAGGGGCTTTTTACCCCGGGGAGAGGGAAGAACTGAAAAAGACTGTGGATGATCTCATGAAAGATGCCGGCAAAGTGAGTTCCACAGGGACCATCTTCGCGGCAATGGCACCGCATGCAGGTTATATCTATTCCGGAGCTATTGCCGCCCTCACATTCAAGAACATCTCTGATATTGATTTTGATACGATTGTAATAATAGGCCATGACTCATACCGTGATGCAGTGGCCTTCACATGCCCTGTTGACTATTTTGAGACCCCTTTGGGGAAGATTGCGGTTGATACAGAGATGATGGAAAAACTCCATAACCTTAACAGGGATATTAAGCCTGACCTCTCTATCCACAGAGACGACCACACCATTGAGGTGCAGCTCCCCTTCATACAGGCCAGGAATAAAAAATGTAGGATATTACCTCTTATGTTCGGGTTCCCTTCGCCTCAAAACTGTAAGATACTTGCTGATGCAATAAAGCGGGCCGCCGGGGATAAAAAGATATTTATACTGGCAAGCACAGATATGTCCCATTACCCCACACATGAAGGGTCAAACAAAATAGATAACCTTACCCTTGATAGAATCAGGTCAATGGACATAGACCTGTTTTTTAAACATGCCTATAAACAATTGAAGGACCCTGAACTTCCAGGGCTTCAAACTGCAATATGCGCAAGCGGTGGAGTAGGCACTGCCATGCTGTATGCAAAGGCAATGGGGGCTGATACAGCGCTGGTGTTAAAACATGCCAATTCAGGCGATGCACCAGGTGGCGACAAAAACAGGGTAGTAGGATATTCATCAGTGCTGTTTATAAAAAAATAATAGACTCATCACAAATTTTGATAGATATTAATAAAAAAAAGGAAATTAAATAATGGAAAATAACCATGCATTGATCAACCCATTTGAAGCCCTGGTAAGTAATGCGATAGCCAGGCCGCTTGTTGAACATATTTACACCGCTGACCCTGCTGCACATGTATGGAACGGGAGGATATACATCTACCCCTCACACGATATTGATGCGGGTATCCCTGAAAATGATAATGGCGACCATTTTGATATGCGGGATTACCATGTGCTTTCAATGGCGAGTATAGATGGCGAGGTGACAGATCACGGCGTTGCCCTTTCTGTTAAGGATATCCCCTGGGCAGGCCGTCAGCTCTGGGACTCAGATGCTGCAAATAAAAATGGCAAATATTACCTATATTTCCCATTAAAGGATAAAGAGGATATCTTTCGCATAGGTGTTGCCGTAAGCGATAGACCTGAAGGCCCTTTTACACCTGAACCTGAACCGATAAAAGGGAGCTTCAGCATTGACCCTTGCCTGTTTAAAGACAGTGATGGAGAGCATTACATGTATTTTGGCGGCATCTGGGGCGGCCAGCTCCAGCGCTGGTATAAGGGTAAATATGATCCGACCGGGCCGTTTCCCAATGCGAATGAACCTGCAATACCGCCATTTGTGGCAAAGTTGAGTGACAATATGCTTGGGTTTGCCGAAACACCCAAGGCGGTTACAATAGTTGACAGGGCAGGTAATCCGTTACTCGCAAGTGACGAAGAGAGAAGGTTCTTTGAGGCGTCATGGATGCATAAACATAATGACAAATATTACTACTCATATTCAACGGGTAACACCCACTTTCTCTGTTATGCAACAGGTAATAACCCTTACGGGCCATTTATATATCAGGGCAAGATACTAACCCCTGTGATCGGCTGGACCACCCATCATTCAATAATAGAGTTTAATAATAAGTGGTATCTCTTCTATCATGACTGCACGGTGTCAGGCGGCAAAACGCACCTGCGTTCCATCAAGGTAAGCGAACTTAAATATAATGATGACGGAACAATCCAAACCATCCACCCATATGGCGATTTATCACCGGTGTGGTAACTCACAATATTAAATGGATTTGTTATTTAGGCGCAGAAGACAAACAACCTGATAGGCGAAAAATAAATTTTGAATCTTGAATGTTGAATCAATTGTTTATTGCTCATTGATAACTGTTCATTGATAATTGCTCATTGTAATTTTTCCTTGATTTTCCAACCTATTAGTTTTAAACCAACACCATTACAGCTTTTCGTTTTCAAAAAGTTTCAGTATTTGTCCGCTTTGCGCGGATTTAATATTTCATAGTAACAATGATTTAAAAGCATCTTGAAAAGTTTCTACATATAGGAATATTGCAAACAGTTCTGAAATTGAAAAATGTCTATATAAAAAAACTTTTAAAACGACTGTAGATGGCTAAATAACATGTTAGGCGCGATCGGATGAGGATGGCATTGGATTTCAAGTCAAGACTCGAATCGAAGATTACCGAGCAACTGCAATCACAACGCGTTGGTTACCTGCTTGGAGCTGGTTCATCGTATCTCAATGGAAAGGGCTATCCCCTCGCATTCGAACTTTGGGACAAAATTAAAGCCTTCATTTCCGATACCCCCAGGCGCGATGACATACAGACAAAAATCGATATGCCTGGCACAAAAGGTATAGAGCATGCTCTTGATCTGCTGGATGGTGGAGGGCCAGAAGAAGGTGAACATCGCCATCTCGTTGGAAAAGCAATTGCTGATCTTTTCTTAACCCTTTGTCCACCGCTGGACACCCATATTGAGTTCGTGAAGCGTCTATCAGCAAAAT
>JAFGFM010000138.1 GCA_016931115.1 Deltaproteobacteria bacterium
CCATAACCCAAATGTCTCAAGGGGGCTTGAGAAGCGCAGCTTTATAGGCTTTAATTACCGAATGATGGAGCTTCAGGGGGCACTGGGTGTTGCACAGCTTAAAAAACTGGATAATATCCTTAAGATACAGAGAGGCTACAAGGCACGTTTAAAGGAGGCGCTTTCACAGTTTAAGGATATAACCTTCCGCCATATACCTGATCCATCCGGTGACACGGCAACATTCATGATATTCCTTCTTCCTGATGAAAAGAGGGCAAGGGAATTCAACAGAGTCATGGCTGCTGAGGGTTATGGCGCTGTTTACTGGTATGATAACGACTGGCACTATTATGAGAGATGGGAGCATCTGCTTGGTGGAAAAAGTCTTACAAGAACAGGTTACCCCTTTAAAACCCCTGACGGCCAGACAAGATGCAGCTATGATAAAAATGGCCTGCCTGTGACAGCATCCATAATGTCAAGGGCACTAACCATTCAGATTACCCTTAATATGGAAGAAAAGATGCCCGGTCTGTTAAAGGCTATAGAAAAGGCAGGGAGGGGTATATAAAGTTCGAAGTGCGAAGTTGGAAGTTCGAAGTTCGAAGTGCGAAGTGCGAAGTGCGAAGTTCGGAGTTGTAAGTTGGAATTTCGGAATTCTAAGTTTTAAGTTAAGTCGGACACAGAGCATAATGCATGGACAATAAAGAGTTCAGTAAAAAAATTGAAAAACGTACTCGTGAATTTGCAGTGCGTATAATTCATCTTGCATCACAACTTCCTGATACTATCGAAGGTCGAGTTATTCGAAACCAGATCGTTAAATCTGGAAGTTCTATTGGCGCAAATTACCGAGAAGCAAATAGGGCACGAAGCAAAGCAGATTTTCTTAACAGAATTTCAATATGCGAAAGTGAGGCATCAGAAACGCAGTATTGGCTGGAAATCATAAAAGATTTAAAGTGGGTACCAGGAAAATTAATAGATTCTGAATACAATGAATCAAGTGAATTATTAGCCTTATTCACTGCTATTGGTAAAAAAGGAAAACAAAAGTGACTTAGGAAGTTCAAAGTGCGAAGTGAGAAGTTTGAATTAGCACTTCGCACTCCGAACTTTAGTCACTTCGAACTTAATAAATATGAAAATATCCATCAACCAGATAAATCCGATTATCGGTGATTTTGAGCATAACCTATCACTTGTATCTGAAGCGGTAAGAAAAGCATCCTTATCAGGTTGCGATCTTGCGGTCTTTCCTGAACTTACCTTAATGGGCTATCCGCCAAAGGACCTGCTTGAAAAACCGGCATTCATAAAAAGAAATCTGGAATATCTTGAAAAGATTTCAAAAGAATCGTTATCTATTGGAATTATTTGCGGTTTCGTAGATATAAACAAATCAGAAAAAGGAAAGCCACTTATCAACGGCGTGGCATTTTTGCAAAATGGTAAGATCATCTACACTGGGGGCAAAAAGTTGTTGCCCAGCTATGATGTGTTTGATGAAACCAGGTATTTTGAGCCTGCTGAACATAGCCTTTATTTTGTACTGAATGGTATAAGAATTGGTGTAACTATCTGTGAAGATATCTGGAATGTGGGAGACATAGAGAATCTGCACAGATACAGTGTTGACCCCGTTGAAGAATTGGCCCAAAAAGGCATTGATATACTTATTAATATATCTGCATCCCCATATACAATAAAAAAGCCCTCCTTAAGGATGAAGGTGCTTGAAAAAATTGCCAGCAAATATGGTCTCCCGATAATTTACTGCAACCAGGTCGGAGGAAACGATGACCTTGTATTTGACGGGTCAAGCATGGTGGTTGATAAAACAGGGAGGCCTGTTCTTCGTGGTAATGAATTCCATGCTGATACACTTATGTGGGAGAGTGATGCAGATTACCAGTCATTACCTGCTCCATGGACAGAAGAAGAGAAATCTATTATCAACTGTCTTACACTGGGTACCAGGGACTATGTTACAAAATGCGGTTTTAAAAAGGTGCTTGTTGGTTTATCCGGCGGTCTGGATTCGTCCCTTGTTGCATATATTGCGATGAAGGCACTTGGCCCTGAAAATGTAACAGGAATAAGTATGCCTTCACCCTACACATCAGAGTTAAGCAAGAAATGTGCAAAAGTCCTGGCTAAAAACCTGGGCATCCATTTTGATGAAATCCCTATTGCAGATATCTTTGACAGCTATAAAACCGCCCTTTCACCTGCCTTCAAGGGGCTAAAGGAGAATGAGACAGAGGAGAACCTCCAGGCAAGGATCAGGGGCAGCCTGCTCATGGCCATGTCAAACAAGTTCAATGCGCTGCTGTTAACTACCGGAAATAAATCTGAGACAGCAACCGGTTACTGTACCCTTTATGGTGACATGTGTGGCGCGCTCGCGGTTATCTCCGATGTACCAAAGACCATCTGTTACAGGGTGGCAGCATTTATAAACAGGGAAAAGGAGATAATCCCTCAGGAGATCATAGACCGTCCGCCATCTGCTGAGTTAAGACCCAACCAGACAGACCAGGACTCTTTACCTCCCTATGATATGCTTGATCAATTAATAGAGGCAATTGTAGAAAAAAATCTTTCCTTTGAAGAGATAATAGAACAGGGATATGATCCTGCTATAACAAAGGATACATTCAGACGTATAGTAATAAATGAATATAAGCGCAGGCAGGCATCACCCGGCCTTAAAGTAACCTCAAAGGCATTTGGATACGGAAGAAGATACCCCATTGCCAGGCGCGGCGAATTTTTTTAAATGCGAAGCTGGAAGTTCGAACTTTCAACTTTCAACTTTGAGCTTTGAACTTTGAGCTTCGAGCTTTGAGCTTCGAGCTTTGAGCTTCGAGCTTTGAGCTTTGAGCTTTGAGCTTTCAACTTTGAGCTTCGAGCTTCGAGCTTTGAGCTTTGAGCTTTGAGCTTCGAGCTTTGAGCTTCGAACTTAATTTAAGGAGAAACAAAATGAGATCAGACAAGATGAAAAAAGGGTTGGAAAGGGCACCACACAGGTCTTTATGCAAGGCAATGGGGCTTACCGATGACGAACTTAATAGACCGATAATAGGCATAGTAAACTCTGCCAATGAGGTGATACCCGGCCATATCCATTTAGACAGCCTTGTAACATCAATCAAGATGGGTGTAGCCATGAATGGCGGCACCCCCCTTGAGTTCCCCACCATAGGCGTATGCGACGGGATCGCCATGAACCATGAGGGCATGAAATATTCGCTGATCTCAAGGGAGCTGATTGCAGACTCTATAGAGATAATGGCCACAGCCTTCCCATTTGACGGCCTTGTGCTTGTGTGCAATTGTGACAAAATCGTCCCTGGCATGCTCATGGCAATGCTCAGGCTCAACATACCCTCAATTATCATAAGCGGTGGCCCCATGCTGGCCGGAAAGGTCAGGGATAAAAACATTGATCTTATTACTGTCTTTGAGGCGGTAGGTGCAAGAAAGGCAGGCAAGATTACAGAGGAAGAGCTTCACGATATGGAAGAAAACGCATGCCCGGGCGCAGGATCATGTTCAGGCATGTTTACCGCAAATTCCATGAACTGCCTGAGCGAGGCACTTGGCCTTGCCCTCCCCGGAAACGGCACAATACCTGCTGTAATGGCAGAAAGACAGAGGCTCGCCAAGGAGTCAGGCAAACGAATAATGAAGCTTGTAGCTGATGACATAAAACCAAGGGACATTGCCACCATGAAGGCATTTGAAAACGCCATGCATGTTGAGATGGCCATAGGAAGTTCCACAAATACAGTGCTCCACCTCCCTGCCATTGCCCATGAAGCAGGCTTTAAGCTTGACCTTGATCTCTTTAACAGGATAAGCGCAGAGACACCCAATCTCTGTAAGATCTCCCCGGCTGGCTCTGCCCACATGGAAGATCTTCATGCAGCAGGAGGAGTAACAGCGGTGATGGGTGAGCTCATGAAAAAAGGTCTGCTCCATACCGATATAATCACCGTTACAGGTAAAACAGTAAAAGAGATTGTAGGAAAGGCAGAGTCCCTTGATCCTGATATCATAAAAAAGAGTGATGCACCCTATTCTGCTGATGGCGGCCTTGCAATACTCTTTGGCAACCTTGCACCTCTTGGCGCTGTTGTTAAAAAGTCTGCTGTTGACCCCTCAATGCTCGCCCACTCAGGCCCTGCCCGCATTTTTAACAGTGAAGAAGATGCCATGAAGGCCATTATGGATGGGGAGATCAGAAAGGGTGATGTGATAGTAATCCGCTATGAAGGGCCTAAAGGCGGCCCTGGCATGAGGGAGATGCTTTCACCAACATCAGCACTTGCTGGAGTCGGCCTTGATAAGGATGTCGCACTTATTACAGACGGCAGGTTCTCCGGCGGGACCCGCGGCGCAGCCATAGGTCATGTCTCACCTGAGGCACAGGAGGGCGGGCCTATAGGGATACTCAAGGAGGGGGATATAATTGAGATAAATATCCCAATGAGGACACTTAATGTAAAGCTGACCGATGAAGAAATCAAAAAACGCAACGCAGAATGGAAAAGGCCTGACTACAAGGTAAAAACCGGCTATCTTTACAGGTATGCAAAACAGGTAACATCAGCCAATACAGGCGCTATATTCAAGGAATGATACAGATGGAAAATCTACTCGTAACAGGCGGAAGCGGTTTTATCGGCAGTAACTTTATCAGGTATCTGCTTAAGGATACGGATTTCAAAGGTCGTATTGTCAATCTTGACAAACTCACCTATGCGGGTAACCCTGAAAACCTTGTGGGCCTTGAAGAAATTTTCCCTGGCCGATACATCTTCATCAAGGCAGACATATGCAGTATGGATGCAATAGAGCCTCTGTTCAGGGATTATAAGATAGATACGGTCTGCCATTTTGCTGCTGAGTCGCATGTTGACAGATCAATTGTTGGCCCATCCGATTTTATCCAGACAAATATCATAGGCACATTCAACCTGCTTGAGTGTGCCAGAAAATACCGTGATAATATCAGGCTTTTTCATCATGTGAGCACAGATGAGGTCTTTGGCAGCCTTGGTAAAGATGGACTTTTCACTGAAACCACGTCATACAAACCAAACAGCCCCTATTCTGCATCCAAGGCATCATCTGATCACCTGGTGCGGGCATATTTCAAGACCTATAATCTCCCTGTCACTATCTCAAATTGCAGCAATAATTATGGCCCATACCAGTTTCCTGAAAAACTTATACCCCTCATAATCATTAATGCCCTTTCTGAGACAGAGCTTCCTGTATATGGGGATGGGAAAAACGTGCGTGACTGGCTCTATGTAAAAGACCATTGCAGTGCTATTAAAATGGTAATGGACAGGGGTAAACGAGGTGAGACATATAATATTGGGGGCAATAATGAGATGGAGAACATCCGTATTGTCGAGCTAATATGCGATTATCTGGATAACTGTGAAAGACCCAAAATGCACAAATCACGAAGGGAACTGATCACATTTGTAAAGGACAGGCCTGGTCATGACAGGCGCTATGCGATAGATTCCACCAAAATACAGAGAGAGCTTGGCTGGCATCCTTCAGAGTCGTTTGAGACCGGTCTTGAAAAGACAATAAGATGGTATCTTGAAAACAGGGGGTGGATAGATCATGTGAAAAGTGGTGAATACCAGTCATGGATAGATAAACAATATGGAAAATCTATATAAAGGAGCATCATTTTGAAGGGAATAATACTGGCAGGCGGATCAGGGACACGGTTATATCCATTAACAAGGGTTGTGAGTAAACAGCTTTTACCATTATATGACAAGCCAATGATATATTATCCGCTCAGCATCCTGATGACAGCGGGTATAAGAGAGATATTGATCATAAGCACACCGGTTGACCTCCCAGGCTTCAAAAGGTTGCTTGGGGATGGGACAAAACTCGGCATCAGATTTACCTATGAGGAGCAGCCAAGCCCTGACGGCCTTGCGCAGGCATTTACCATCGGTAAAAAGTTCATTGGTAAAGACAATGTGTGCCTTATACTTGGCGATAATATATTTTATGGCAATAATCTGGATACCATACTCAAGAACGCAGTGAAACTGGACAAAGGTGGTCTTATATTCGGTTACCTTGTAAAAGACCCTGAAAGATATGGCGTTGTCGAGTTTGACAAGGATAAAAATGTTGTGGGCATTGAGGAAAAACCGGTAAAACCCAAGTCCAGATATGCAGTACCAGGGCTGTATATGTATGATAACAGCGTAATAGAGATAGCTGAAAACCTTAAACCCTCTCCGCGCGGAGAGTATGAGATAACCGATGTAAACCTTGAATACCTTAGGCGCAGTGAACTCAGGGTAGAGCTTTTAGGCAGGGGTTTTGCATGGCTTGACACAGGCACACATGAGGCGCTTCAGCAGGCATCAAATTACGTAGAGACAATACAGGAGCGGCAGGGTATAAAGATATCCTGTATTGAGGAGATAGCCTATCAGCTTGGTTATATCAACAGTGAACAGCTAAAAGATCTTGCAAAGGAGTACAGGAATAATGAGTATGGCCAGTATCTTGTTTCCATTGCAGATGAGGAGCAGTGTTAATGCCCGTATCATTTATTAAGACAGAGCTGCCTGGCGCGGTTATTATAGAACCTGCTGTATTCAATGACACCAGGGGCTATTTTTTAGAGACATACCATTTTACCAGGTACACTGAAAATGGCATAAGCACACCATTTGTACAGGATAACCACTCCCACTCCATAAAAGGCGCACTGAGGGGGCTCCACTACCAGCTTAAACACCCCCAGGGTAAACTCATTTATGTGGTAAGGGGCGAGATATATGATGTGGCGGTGGATATAAGAAAGGGGTCTCCCTTTTTCGGGAAATGGACCGGTGCGGTTTTGTCTGATAAGAACAAAAGGCAGTTTTATGTGCCGCCAGGGTTTGCCCATGGATTCTGTGTGGTAAGTGAAGAGGCGGATGTAACATATAAGTGCACAAACCTTTATGCCCCGGGTGATGAATATGGCATTGCATGGAATTCCCCAGATATAGGAATTAACTGGCCAGTAGAAAACCCTCTCTTATCAGAGAAGGACAGCAGATACCTCCCGCTTAAGGATACACCGGAAGGGCAACTGCCTCTTTATCAGGATGAATAAAATACATTTTTAACCGCGAAACACACGAACTACACGAAAAGTTTTATTTTTCTTTTTTTTACTTTCGCGCCTTTCGCGTTGTTCGCGGTTCAGGGTTTTATCTTTTAGCCCAACCCCTACCTCTTTATCATATCCATAAGGTCACTTGAACACTGGAACCTTATGCCGTTCTCAGTAAGAATATCCTCTGTAGCAGCCTCCATTTCAGCCTTTCTGAAGATCATGGTCTCTACAAAATTACCCTCAAAGTTTATCTCTATATACTCTTTGGAATTCTGTATAACCTCAACCAGGTGCCTTATGTTCCTTATTTGGGTTCCATTAAGATCTTTTATTACCTGCGCTAGAGGGTCACCATACCCCTTTGTTATCCGGTGTGAAAACATCCTTGATGATATAACTATCAGCTGCTCCTGCTCCTCTGTTACAGTATCATTGAGCCTTGTGATCAGGGGGCTTGAGCTCCTTAAAAGATTTCCCAGCCATTCCCTCTGAAGATACCTGAGAAAATCATTTGTAGCCGGTGAAAACACCAGAGGCCCATATATAAAATAGCTTGGATACCCATCCTTTAACTCCGGCACAAGGGCATTCTTTTCCCTTAAAAGGGGCATATCAATCTTAATCTCTTTACCATCACGTAGAACATCAAGGCTTATATGGCCCTCTTTTTCCATGTGCTGGATAAGATATGCAAAATGGAGACGCATGCCATCTTTTGTTATTATCTTCCCATCATTATCTATCTTTTCTTTACCTATCTTTGTAATGATATCCCATTTTTTCAGGTACCCCTCTTCACCATCTCCATAGGGGCTTGTAACCATCATGCCTGTCTGGTTTTTATCAAGTTTAAGTTTTTCTCTCAGGGCATCATTTTCAAGGGTCTGAAGCTGGTCAAACATCATGGGTTTCCCATCATATCTGCCATCCTCCATGTCCTTTAAAAAGATATTGATCTCCTCTACCGGGATTATGTACCCGATATTATCTGCCTGCCTGATCCCGCTGAAGACAATACCGATTATCTCATTTTCTGATATGGCAGGTCCGCCGCTGTTGCCAGGGTTAAGGGCAGCGTCTACCTGTATCCTGAGCCCTGCGGTATTGTAATAATAGGGGCTGAACTCTATCCTTGAGATGATGCCCCCTGTAACAGATATACCTGTGCCACCTATGGGGTATCCATAGGCATTTACCTTCTGTCCGGTCTTTGGCACTATTTCAGATAATGGCAATGGCGGATGATCACTGAAAAAGGAACCATCATCCACCTCAAGCAGGGCCAGATCAATACCGGGCGCAATGCCTGTAATCTTGGCTGGTAACCTGTCAGCTGACTGGTATAACTGTACATACACCTGGCTTGCATACATTACCACATGGGCATTGGTGAGTATCCTGTTACCGGTAATAACAACCCCGGTGCCTGATATCTCATTAGCCGGCATCTTGGACCAGGGGTTAAATACATCCGGCCTCCTCTGGTTTGTATATATCTTCACAACAGACTTTTCTATCTCCTGCTGAGCATCAGCTACATAAACCTGAAAAACGACAACAGCAACTACAAGAATTAATATCCTTATTAAAAAGTCCCTAAAGAAATTAGCAAGCATCTGTTTACAGTGCCTCCGCACCTTATAAAATATTATTTAAAACATCGGGCTGTTATTTTCTGATCTTTCCGGCATATCCTGACAGACATCCCAGTGCTCTACCAGTTTTTCATTTTCCACCCTGAAGATATCCACTATAGCATACCCTGGTTCATCCTGTTCAGGCTGAAAATGATAATGTATGGCAACAAGGTCATTTTCTGCCAGTATCCTTTTGAGGTGATACCCTGGATTTGGATGTATCTCCCAGAAATCTAAAAAAAATTTTATCAGGGCCGCCTTGCCATGCCCTGCTCCGGGGTTATGCTGCAAATATGAAGGGCCAAGCAGCTCATCAAGCACCTTTATATCATGGCCTATCATAAACTCATTAAAAAACCTCATAACAAGCTTCTTGTTATATTCAATCGACATATTCGCCTCCAATTGGTAATAATTTTTATTGATTAACCGAAAAACACTGGCAGAAAATTGCCTGATGTTCATCCGGAAACTGTTTATAACAGGATGGAACTATCAGAATCCAGCCTTTTTAATTTACAGCCCTTAAGCTGATGGCTGAAAGCTGAAAGCTCAAAGCTGATTTTTATTCAAAGAATATGTAAATAAATAATATTATTCAAGTTATTTCGATCCATACCGATAATAATTTCAGCTTATTACACCAAGATTAATGGTAATTCATGGAAATAATCCTCACTCACAAAAACGCCGACTTTGATGCCCTTGCCTCTTCCATTGCTGCATCCATGGTTTATCCGGGTGCAATGCCATATCTTCCTTCAAGCATCAACCCCAATGTAAAAAACTTTTTGTCCATGCATAAATATAAACTCAAGTTTCAGGTATCAGGTAGCCCTCAGGACTTAAATTTAGTAAAAAGGGTCATCATAGTGGATGCCAACAGATGGGAAAGGATTGAAAATTCAGGGCGCTATTCCTTACTTGATGCGGCCTTTCATGTCTGGGATCACCACCCTGGTGAATCAGATATCAATTCTGAATGGAGTTGTATAAAGGATTGCGGTGCTGCAACGAGTCTCCTGGTAATGAAAATCATAGAAAAGGGTATCCCCATCTCAGTGATTGAAGCGACCCTGTTCCTTGCAGGCATTTATGAAGATACCGGGAATCTTTCATTTCCCGGAAGCAGGGGCATAGATGCCAGGGCAGTCGCCTTTCTACTGGACAATGGCGCTGACCTTGACATTGTGAACAGTTTTCTCAAACCCCAATATGGTCATATCCAGAAACAGCTACTTTTCAGGATGATTGAAAAGGGCAGTATAGAAGAGATAAACGGCAACAGGGTAAGCATAATTTTCACTGAGGTCAGCGGGCATACACCCGGCCTTTCACTTATTCTGGATATATACCACAGGATAATGGGCACCGATGCGGTCTTTGGTGTGTTTATGGACACAAGGAGGAATCAGAGCACTGTTATAGGCAGAAGCTCTGTTGATTCCATAGATACAGGTTTCATTATAAGCCATGTTGGTATTGGCGGAGGACGCCCGAGGGCAGGTTCAGGGGTCATTAAATCCGTTGACCAGGGATATATCAGAGAGATGATAATAGATATCATGAAGACAGAACAGCCATCCTCTCCAAAGATAGGCGATCTTATGTCCTACCCTGTTATTACAGTGCCTGAAACAGCAACCATGAAGGAGGTGGCCATGCTTTTTCGTGAAAAGGGGTGCACAGGTGTTCCGGTAACAAGGGAAAACTCCATTGTGGGTATAATCTCACGCAGTGACTTTAAAAAGGTAAAGAATACCAAACTCATGGATGCTCCTGTAAAGGCCTTTATGTCAGATAAGGTAATAAACATAGACCTTAACAGCACTGTATCGAGCGCGACCCGTCTTATGGTTAAACATGATATAGGCAGGCTTCCGGTCATGAAGGATAATGAGCTTGTAGGGATAGTCACGCGCACAGATGCAATGCGTTTTTTTTATGACCTGCTCCCCGAGTAGTTTTCATCTGGAAACAGGCCATTTCCGGATGCAGCTTTTAGCTTTGAGCCTTCAGCTTTGAGCTTTCAGCTAAAAAATTAAACCATATTTCTATCTTTTAAGTATAGTCAATGAAAACATAACCTGTTATATTGCGCCCAACCATATCCACATTTTAACAGACATAAAACCAGAATTGGAGGCTACAGATGCTTAAGACAATGAAGGCGCCGGGCATGTATATTCAGGGGTACAATGTTATTGATGAATTTGCCACACATGTTACAAGACTGGGGAAAAGGCCCTTTATAATAGGTGGCAAAACAGCCCTTTCACGTGTTGAAAAGCGGATGCTTCCAGGCATTAACATCTATGATCTTGACTGCAATTTTACCGCTTTTACAGGCAGGGGCACAAAAAAGGATGCCCTTGACCTTGCCTCAAGGGCGCTTTCTCACAGTGCAGATATTATTGTAGGGGTGGGTGGAGGCCTTGCGATTGATACTGCCAAGGCTGTTTCCCACCGGACAGACCTTCCCCTTATTATTATTCCCACTGTGGCATCAACAGATGCGCCATGCAGCTCTGTTGCATTACTCTATACCTGGGACCATATTATTGATGAAATAGTCCAGTTAAAAAGAAATCCTGATATTGTAATTGTTGATACCAGGATAATAGCAGAGGCACCTGTGCGTTTTTTTGTCGCAGGTATGGGTGATGCCCTTTCAACCTGGTTTGAGGCAAACACCTGCGAGAAGACAGGCGCAAAAAATCTTACGAATGCCCGCCCTACCCTTGCCGGAAATGCCATTGCCAGGCTCACATATGACACAATCATGCAGTATGGTGAATCCGCCAAAATGGCAGTAGAGCTCAAAACAGTCACCCCTGCTGTGGAAATGGTGATAGAGGCAAACTGCTATTTAAGCTCCATCGGGTTTGAAAACTGCGGGCTCGGGGCTGCCCACTCCTTTGGTATAGGGGTAGGTTCACTCAAGGGAACAGAGGATTGCCTTCACGGGGAACTGGTCAGTTTCGGTGTAATAGCAAACCTTCTGATAGAGAATTACCCATTTGATGAAATAGAAAAGGTATTAAGATTCTGTATTGCTGTGGGTCTCCCTGTCACACTCAAAGAACTCGGGGTGGATGACCCTTCCAGAGAAAATATCCAGTATGCAGGAAAGGCCTGTTTCGGACCAGGCTCAAACCTGAAAAACCTTTCATTTGATGTAACAGAGGAACTTGCTGCTGATATCATTCTGGCTACTGATGCCCTTGGAAGAAAATACAAAGATATTGACAGGTAGCGCTCAAGTGAAAAAAACAGGTTTTTTAAAAAAAATTGTTGATATATTTCCATTAAATATTGTTATATAGCCGATTAAATTCAGGATTAATTTAAAGCGGTGAAGCAGTCATCTTCAATAGATCTGTGATGCGGGTACGCTACTGATAAAAGGTTTGAATAATGAGTCTTTTCAATTTTAAAAAGCCCTCTGTAAAAGGCGGTTTCAGACATGGTATACATCCCCCTGAAAACAAGGGCCTCTCAGAGACATCAAAAATAGAGGTGGTAAAAGGATATGAAACAGTCACTCTTCCCCTGCTTCAGCATGTGGGGGCGCCAGCAAAGCAGATTGTAGAGCCAAAGCAGGAGGTCAAGTTCGGTCAAATGGTTGCGGCTGGAGAGGCATTTATTTCAGCATCAATACACTCTCCTGTCGCAGGTGTCGTTAAAAATAACAGAAATGTGACCATGGTGAACGGGAGGCGTATACCTGCAGTTGTCATAAAAAGCGAAGGGGAACAGGTTGATCCCGGCTTATTATGGGCAGAGATGATCGCTGATGACTGGGCGCTGGACAGAATACCATCTTATGACCCGCAGCAGATATCAAAAATAATTCGTGATTCAGGGATTGTGGGGCTTGGAGGCGCAGCATTTCCTGCCCATGTAAAAATCGCCCCCAATGATAAGAAGCCCATAAATACACTCCTTATAAACGGGTGCGAATGCGAGCCATACCTTACAAGTGATTACAGGCTGATGATAGAGGCACCTCATGCGATTGTGGCTGGCGCCATTATTGCTGCACATGCTCTATCCGCCGGGCAAACTATTATATGTATTGAAGACAATAAGCCTGAAGCGATCCGGGAACTCACGCAGGCAGGCCAGGGCACATCCATAAAAATTGCAGCACTTAAGACAAAATACCCGCAGGGGGGTGAAAAGCAGCTGATTAAATCGGCGCTGGGGCTTGAGGTCCCACTGGGAGGACTTCCAGGGGATATAGGTGTAACTGTAAGCAACACAGGGACCATGGCAGCCATTGCAATGGCACTATTAAAGGGAAGAGCATTAACCCACAGGGTATTGAGTGTTTCAGGTAAAGGTATTAACTCCCCAAAAAATCTCTTCATCCCTATAGGAATTTCAATTGGGGAGATAATAAGATATTGCGGCGGGCTCAGGGAAGATGCATGCAGGATTGTGGCCGGCGGCCCCATGATGGGTTTCGCCTTCTCTGATCTTACAACCCCTGTAATAAAGGGTAACACAGGCATAATTGTCCTCTCAAAAGAGGAGATCAGCGAAGGCAGGGAGACCTCATGCATCAGGTGCGGAAAATGCGTTGATGCCTGCCCCATGAACCTTGTGCCGACAAGGCTTGCCATGGCCTCAAGATATAATAATCCGGATATTGCATTAAAATACCATATTAATGCATGTTTTGAATGCGGATGCTGCGCATATGTGTGCCCCGCCAAGATAAATCTAGTGCAGTTGATAAGGTCAGGTAAAAGACTGGTGGCAAATCAACAGGCATTAAATAAAAGGTAAATGAGCCATGCCTGAAATAATCAATTCTATAGATAGTACAGAAAAAACAGGGCCGGTTATCCATGTAACCACCTCCCCTCATATACTGGAAAAAGGGGCAGGAACCAGAAGGACAATGCTAGATGTTATTATTGCCCTGATCCCGGTCATGGCGGCATCTGTTTATCTCTTCAGATCTTACGCAGTAAAACAGATAGTGATATGTACCCTATCATGTCTTTCTGCAGAGGTGATCTTTATAAGGATGAGGGGAAAATCTATAACCATTAATGATTTTTCAGCTGCTGTAACAGGAATAATACTGGCCCTCTCCCTGCCGCCATCCATGCCCTGGTTTGTAGGTGTTATAGCGGGATTTGCCGCCATCGGGCTGGGCAAGATTATTTACGGCGGTCTGGGGATGAACATCTTCAACCCCGCAATGGTTGGCAGGGCATTTGTGATTATTGCATTTACCGGGATACTCGGGGCTGATGCATACTCAAATCTATCCGGTGTTGCGGATGCAGTATCAGGGGCAACACCTCTTACTGCCTTAAAATACAGCGGCATTCACACTGCATTATCCAACATGTTCTGGGGAAATATCCCGGGTTCACTCGGGGAAACAAGTGTTATAGCCAGTGTGATTGGAGGTCTATATCTTATATACAGAAAGGCTGCATCATTGGAAATACCAGCCTGTATAATAGCGACAATCGCGATAATTGCCGGTTTAGTCGACCTGTCATGCGGCCATTCAGGTATCTTTTTCTATCATCATCTCTTTGGCGGGGCCACCATGTTCGGTGCCTTTTTTATTGCCACAGACCCTGTTACATCACCCCTAACCTTTAAAGGCAAGCTCTGTTTTGCTGTGGGTGTGGGATTTTTAACCATGATCATGAGGATGTACAGCGGGTATCCTGAATCCTTTATGTTTGCCATTCTATTAATGAATGCGGTTACTCCCCTGATAAACAGGTGGTTTATACCAACACCATTTGGGGGAAAATAAGATGGGAAAATTTAAAAACAGTAACCTTATGCAGGCATGGCTTGTTCTCCTTCTCTCATTAGTTTTCAGTGTAACCCTTGCGGCTGTTCATATCAGGCTTGCTCCGGTAATTGAAGAAAACAAGACCAGGGAAACAATGAAAAATATCCCGGCTCTTGTGACAGGCAAAGACAATAATGCAGATTTAAAAGGTGAACCACTCTCTATAAAGCAGCGCACCATCAGGGCACAAAAAAAGGGCATGGTAAAGTCATATGCAGTTTATGATGCCTTTGATAATTCGGGAAATGTTATGGGCCACGTAGTTAAGGCCTCAGGCCAGGGGTATGCTGATAAAATCGAGCTGTTAATCGGACTTGATGCCACTGCAAGTACAATAACAGGCCTTTTTATTCTAGACCAGAAGGAGACCCCTGGACTTGGCAACAAGATTATTGAAGACACATGGAGAAACCAGTTTAAAGGTAAATCCTCTTATGCCCCTCTGGTTGCAAAAAAAGGAAAATCAGTAAGCGAGAACGAGATAGATGCTGTTTCAGGGGCAACCATTTCATCAAGGAGCGTAACAGAGATCATCAACATTGCCATAGGTGATGTAAAAATGGACATAGCGCTTATACCTGAATCATATAACATGGAGAACAAATAATGGCTGATCAACCTACTGCCATTGAGAGATTTATTAACGGGATACTGCCTGAAAACCCTGTTTACAGACAGCTGCTTGGCATGTGTCCTACACTTGCAGTAACAAATGGAATGAAACCGGCTATAACAATGGCCTGCGCTGTAGCCTTTGTTCTCTTATGTGCAAATGTTGTTACAAGCCTTATAAGAGATCTGCTCAAGCCTCATCTACGCATAGTGGTTTTCACACTTACAATAGCTACATTTGTAACTATAGCAGACAGGTTTCTGGCTGCATATTTTTTCCAGATGAGCAAGACACTGGGGCCTTATATACCGCTCATAATAGTAAACTGTATCATAATAGCCCGCTGTGAAGTCTGCGCATCAAAACAGCCGGTGCTTGTTGCAGCATCGGATGCTGTTGGCCAGTCTATCGGATACGGGCTTGCCCTTGTCAGCATTGCAGCAATACGAGAAATTCTTGGTACAGGAGAACTGTTCGGCTTACAAATACTGCCGGTTTCATGGCCGGACTGGGTAATAATGGTATTGCCTCCAGGCGCCTTTATTACACTGGGCCTGATGCTGGGTCTGGTAAACTGGATAGATATGAAAAAAAACGGGAACCTAAAATAAAATGGCAGACTATTTTTTCCTGCATATTTCAATAAAAATTAAGCTCAGGAGTTTTAATGTCATATTTTTTTGATATTTTAATGATTGCCCTTACAGCAGCGCTCATTAACAATTTTGTCCTCTATTACTTTGTGGGTATTTGCCCGTTTATTGGTGTATCCAGAAATGTCAGCATGGCATTTGGCATGGGGTGCGCAGTTACATTTGTTATAACAATTGCATCCATGATCTGCTGGGTTATAACAAGACTGGTGTTAATGCCGGGGGCGCCCCTGTCTTCATTTATTGCCGGCCTTTTCGTTCCTGAGTCAGTGGCAGAAGGAATCGATCTTACCATACTCTGTTACATAGTATATATCTTTTCCATTGCAGGGGCAGTACAGTTTGTGGAGATGTATGTAAAAAGATTTTATCCCCCTCTTTATAAATCATTTGGTGTGTTTCTTCCCCTGATAACAACAAACTGCGCCATCCTTTTTGCATGTCTTACAATAATGAGCCATATTGTTGGTGTTGATAACCCTGATGATATATGGGACCTCGGAAGGTCTGTAACACTTGCTGTTTTTGGCGGTGTAGGATTTACGATTTCCATATCTATAATGGCCGGGATCAGGGAAGAGCTTGAATTGTGCAATATCCCCAGGCCATTTCAGGGTGCAGCAATAACACTGGTAACCGGTGGAATACTCGCCATTGCCTTTATGGGATTCACAGGTGTGGATTCAGGTATACGCAAGGCACTCACGAATGAACCTCAGAAAACAGCTGCAAGCTCTATTATACAGACCGGGGTTGATACTACTCTCATGGTTAAAGCATCAGTTATTGAGCCTGACAATATCATGAGTTACAGGGGTATAGAAAAATGATACTCATTACTATTGCAATAGCTGCCTGCACCCTGGTCATACTCTCTGTTATCATTTCATATATCCTGGGATGGGCAAATATCCGGTTTAAGGTTGAAACAGACCCGAAGGTAGAATCTGTTCTGGAAGCGCTTCCCGGCGCCAACTGCGGTGGGTGCGGGTATATTGGATGCAGTGATTATGCCGCTGCCATTGTTAATAATAATGTACCTGTAAATAAATGTTCAGTGGGCGGAGAATCATGCGCATTAAAGGTAGCCGGAATAATGGGTGTTGACCCAGGCCAGATGATAAAATCCTATGCAATTGTACACTGTGGATCAGGCTTAAGTGAGCGCCTTCTGCGAACTGTTTACCATGGAGAAAAAACATGCATTGGTGCAAACCAGGTTGCAGGCATCCAGGGGTGCACATATGGTTGCCTCGGGTTTGGAGACTGCGTACAGGCATGTAAATATGGTGCAATACATGTAATCGATGGCCTTGCCACAGTGGATTATAAAAAATGCACAGGCTGCGGCGCATGCGCCCGTGTATGCCCTAGGGGCATTATTGCTATTGTGCCATTTAATGAAAACAGCATCCCTGTGGTTGCATGCTCCAATAAGGATTCAGGCAAGGAGTCAAAAGAGGTATGTGAAAGGGCCTGCATTGGCTGCAAGGCCTGCTCAAAAATCTCTGACATATTCATAGTTGAAGGTAGCCTTTCAAGGGCTGATTACAGCGCATACAGTGATTCAAAACATGAGGATGTATTAAAGGCAACAGAAAAATGCCCCACAAAGTGCATAAGGTTTGCTGGAAGAATGTAGAAAATAAATTCAGGTCATTCCACTGCTTGCCTCTCAGGCCATAGCTATGCGGAGGCTGGACCGTGGAATCCGGTAAATATAAGCTCAAAATCCCCTGTAACCATATTAAGCGAATCATAAATCCTGTGCCCCAGTGCCTTTATCTCATCTGAAGGTGTTACAAGGTCAGGGACCTGTATAACATGCATACCTGCGGCATGGGCTGATTTCACGCCATTTTCCGAATCTTCAAACACGATGCATTCTTTTGGATCAACATCCAGTTTATCAGCCGCCTTCAGATAGATTTCAGGATCAGGCTTGCTATTTGTAACATGATCCCCGCCAACAATAAATTTAAAGTAGTCAATAATGCCTGTGGATTTCAAGGTATTTACAGCATCATGATACCTGGTTGATGTGGCAACAGCCATTGGCATAGGTACAGAGCTGATTTTATCAAGCAGATTAAGAGCCCCCTCTTTTATTGGTATGGAGTTGGTTGAGAGATATGCTTCAACATTTTTTATCCATACCTCCCTGAACATGTCATGGTTGTATCCCCTGCCAAATCCCTCTGTAAGTATATCCTTTGTTCTTACCGAGTTTGTCCCGATAATACTTATAAACAGGGGCATCTCAAATTTATAATCAAGCTCTGCACAGGTATTTATAAAGGCATCAAGAAATATCCTTTCAGTATCAAGCAGGAGCCCGTCCATATCAAAAATTGCAGCTTTATATTTCATCCATTCTCCTGTACTCTATATCACTTACTAGTCATAAGGATTTCATTTTTACTCTTACATAAAAAGTGCCCACTAAACACATATGGGTACTAATAAATAAAAAAAAATGGATACCCGATCCAGATATTTTTTAATGATGATTAATTTATTTTTTCATCAAAATAGCCAACAAATCCACCATCTCTTCCACACCCGAAACACCGGTTATCATACCATCCGCCATGATAACCCCTATAAAACCCTCATATGGAATCTCACGATATAAAACTGTCTGATCCTTCAGTGTCTCTTTCTGCCATTTTTCTGCCAGCATCTTCCATGTTTCATCAACCTGTTCCTTTTTCGGGATAACCATTACAAAGGCTCTGTACACCTTTCCATCAGGTGCCCTGTAATCGGCAGAGACAACATTACTGACCTCACTTAACCCCATATACCCTGCGGTTATATATTTTAAGGTTCCGTGGACCATATCCTTTTGGGGTAGCATCTTTAATTCGGAAGGCAAATCGGTTGTTCCAGGTAAAGATGCTGCAACATCCTTTAAAATCTCTTCACCATCTTTCTCGGTTAATTCGCCCTGCTGTATCATGACCTTTACGTAAAACCTCTCCTTTAACATCAGGGCGCTGTATGGCGGTATTACTACTGCCTCTGTTCCTATATTAAGCAGCTTTGCATCATCAGGCCGTTCAGTTGAATAGATGCCAAATGCGTTAATCGGGCTTCCCATATCGTATATATCAACAGTAACAATAACATCATTCTTCCGGAATTCGCGTAACTTAAGGATCTGAAAATCATAGTTAAGAAACTGATCAGCAGCACCATCTATATATTTCCATAGATTAGCTGGCCTGTAGATGATGATATCCCCATTGGTTTTCCATCCCTTTAAAATGGGGAATTCCTCTCCATGCAGTCCTGTTGAGCAGATTGAAAACAATAATAAATAAAAGAATATTTTCCTCATAAAATCTCCGGCCACTACGCTAAGGTAAGCATCGAATGTACATTCAGAAGGTTATTCCTTACCATAACCCCATGAGGGCATTTACCTTCACACGGTGCATCACAGCCTGCACATGATATTGCATTGCTTTCATTACGTGTCTTTAGCGCTGCATATTTCTCCATGGCAAGTCTTTGATAACCCTGTTCATAATAATATGAATAACGCATAATGGTGCTTACCGGTACAGCATACTTGCATGACCCCGCGCATTCATTACATGCATGGCGGCAGTAGGTTGAGCCCAGTTTTATGCTGTAATCCTTAAGTAAAGATACCTGTTCAGATGTCAGGCTTTCCCCTGATAATGCAATAGATTTATCAACCTTGTCAAAATCAGTCATGGTAATGCACACAGTATGCATGTCACTGTTCTGCCTTACCCACTTAATACTTGCCTCCCAGAGCTGATCCTCTGTTTTAAGACCATATTTTTCTACAAATGGTTTTGTCTGCTCACGCGCGGCCTTGTCACCCTCCACCATGGCTTTAACCTGTGCTATGGCAGCTTCATCATCCATACCAAAACCCTTCATCATACTGATACGCTCTTCCTGCTCTGCTGTCGGGTTTTCAGGGTTAAAATCAGGAACATCCTTTAGTTTGCCAGGTGCAACCTTCATAGCTGTTGTGCCAATATTATATCTTTTACATGCTGCCAGGATATTTTCACCCTCTTTCTGATTCAAAAAACTGTATACAAGGAGCATAATATCAAATCTGCCATCTTCGGCTGCTCTTACTAAAACCTTTTCCATGGGGTCACCCATCCCCCTTGGGCCGTGACAGGCAACACCGGCATGTTTTAAACGGCCCTCTGCCTTCAGTTTTTTAACCGCTGCATGGAATGGCTCACTTTTTACCTGGGTAACCGATGTCGCGCCTGCAATCAGGAGGGCATCGATATAATCTGTTTTTAACCTCCCAAGAGATTTCTGAAACCGCTCTATCAGTGCCTGTTCAGTATCATCCATCTTGAGATCAAGCTTGGTTGTTACAAATATCTTTTTCCTGTCCATATAGGGCATAGCTTTACCGATGGCTGATTCCGAAGCGCCACGCCCGTAAGTCTCTGCTGTATCAAAATAATTCAGCCCCTTGTCATATGCATATCTTACAAGGTTACCCTCTGTAAGAGATGCACATCCCATACCTATATCAGAGGCAGCAAAACCTGTTCTGCCAAGAACCCTTGTCTGTTTAATCTTTATCTCCTTTTTGGTTTCAGCAGCTAATGATATCGGGGCAATAGATGCACCGGCAATAAGAGCGCCGCTTATTCCTAAAAAATCACGCCTGGATACCCTGCCTCTGCCATCTTTTCTATTCTCTTTCATATGCTCCTCCCAAGGTTTTATGAGTAAAGGATCTGTTTTATTTGAAATTACATACAGGAATATAACAGCTAACAAGCTATATTTCAAATATCAATTTGAGAGCCACAAATCCCCTTGACATATGGATGATGGATTGTTTATTATCCTATTCACCTTCAGGCGCGTAGCTCAGGGGGAGAGCACTACCTCGACACGGTAGGGGTCATGGGTTCAAATCCCTTCGCGCCTACCAAAAAAAATACAAAAAGCCGCATACAAATATGCGGCTTTTTAATTTTTATCATCAACAATTCTGTTTTAAAATGTAGAGACAAGGC
>JAFGFM010000139.1 GCA_016931115.1 Deltaproteobacteria bacterium
CATGTACGGTCGCAGAACCATGCTGCTGATCTCCCTGTTTTTTTTCACTACAGGATCAATACTGGCCTCAGTCAGCCCGACATTCGTCTTCAACATTATTGCCCGTGTAATTATAGGGCTGGGGCTGGGGGCATTGTCAGCCCTCTGTTTCTCTGTAGTTGGAGATCTCTTTACTGCCCCTGCTGAAAAAAGCAAATGGACCGGGCTGTTGAATCTTTCCGCCGGTGTCGCAGCAATATTTGGGCCTGTGCTGGTTGGAATTATTACTGATAATCTTAGCTGGCGCTACTTTTTCTGGGTGGTTGTTCCTATAGCTATTGTATGCGTAATACTGGTGATTTCAGGTGTCCCGGGTCGAACCGAACGGGCGGAGCACCATATTGATTATGCAGGCGCCTTTATGCTGGCAATTGCCTCATCAGCCATGATTCTCGGTATTTCCTTTACAGACAGGTATTCCTGGATTTCCTTTTATGTTATGGGGCTCCTCATAATATCCATTGTTTTCTGGTTCCTGTTCATACTGGTAGAGCTAAAGGCGAAAGAGCCTATTCTTGATCCGCAGGTCTTTACAAATCGCACCTTTTTAACCGCAGCCATAGCTGCCTTTCTATCCTTTTTCGGATTTGTTGGCATCATGAATTATTACCCGCTTTTTGCCCAGGGGGTACAGGGGGCAAGCGCAAAACTGAGCGGAGCAATGCTGACTCCATTTACTGTACTTATGGCCTTTACAGGCGTTCCTGCAGGTTTGCTGATTGCCAGAACCAAACGCTATAAATGGATTTTTATAATGAGCTATGGGGTCCTGACCGCTGCCATGTTTATGCTCTTTTTATTCAATCAGGCAACACCCATATGGCTGGGTGTCATAGTCATGATATTCGGCGGATTCGGTGTGGGGGCCATACCGACTACCAATATCCTGGTTGTACAGTTTGCACTGCCGAAAAGATTCAGAGGTGTATCGGTTGCGGCCATATTCTTTATTGTTGCTCTTGGCACTGCTGCAGCGCCTGCCATCCTAGGCCCTGCAATGAATGCCACCTATGAAAAAAGTCTTAAAAGTTCGCTGCCTCAGGACCTTGATCATCATATTGATGCGGCAACACTTGAATCCATAGCTGATCCCCGTGTCCTGATGTCAAAAGGGGCAATGGAAGAGGTGAAGAAGGCTTTTGAAAAAAATCAAGATATAAATCCAGCGCTTTTTAATGAGACTGTACAGGCAGTCAGGAGTGCGCTGCAAGCCGGTCTCAAGGTACTCTTTCTGATAGGGGCCATTGCGCTGTTAATCGCTTTTCTGTTTATAGTCACTATACCGGAGGTTCCAATAGAAAGCGGCGGGTTGGATGAAGAACCGAATAAGGAATAGATATCAGTCATATGTAATATTATATTGGAGGTTTTAAGTATGTTAAGATCAAAAAAGTCACTATTTGTTTATGTAATTATTGGCGTTTTTATTATGATTTCAGTTACTGCACAGAATGCATTCGCCGATATGGCGGATGACAACCTTGCCTTTTCAAAGGTCACGAGTCCGCCGGTTGGAAAAACAGCCGGAGAGAGCAGGCGCACTGGAATGGACCCGGTTGATGACCGAGTGGAGCTGAGGGAGTATCTGTTCACTGATACGGGTGAGATGCTTCCCTATGCGGTATTTATATCCTCAAAGGTTAAAAAAGATGAAAAGGCACCCCTGGTTCTGGCCCTGCACGGGTTCAGCGGTAACCACGGCACTTTTATGAGAAGACAGTGTGTGGATGAGGCTGAAAAGAATGGCTACATCATGATAGGCGCTATGGGCTACAGCCCGACTGGCCCATTCGGTATGCAGATGCGCATGCCTGGCCCTCCGAAAATAGATGCCGAAGCACCCGGTGCACCAAATGGCTCCACATCTTCAGCTAAACCAAAGCCCAAATCTTTTATGTATATGGGCGGTGATATAGGGGGTAAAAAAGAGAAAGACCCGGCAAAGGTTACCGAATTCAGCGAGAAGGATACCATGAATGTCCTTAATATTGCACTTAAGGAATTCAATATCGATAAAGACCGGATATACCTGATGGGTCACTCCATGGGTGGAGGCGGTGCGCTGCATATTGCTGAAAAGTATTCAGATATCTGGGCAGCTGTTGCTGGTGTGGCCCCTGCCACTTTCGGTTTTGATTGGAGCGCAGACATGAAGCTTAAGAATCTCCCGCTTCTGATCATTGTGGGAGAGGATGACACCCTGGTCAAGGGGGCCGAACAGGTAGCCGATCAGCTTAAGAGCTTGGATTTCAAGGTGGAATACAAGTCCATGCCCGGATTGGATCATGGTGAGATTATAGGGGGAAGCATGCCGGATGTGTTTGACTTTTTCAATAGGCACATAAAGGCAAAATAGTATTGATAAATCCCGGAAGATAATGGGTGCTGGGGTATTACCCGCTGATGAATAGTAAGGACAGATTAAGCATCCCGATCTTCCGGTAACACAATTTTTACGGGGGATGAACATGTTAAAGGTAATTAGGATACCTATTTATATAATATTGGTATCACTGTGTCTGGTGGTTAATGGCTCTGCCCAGGAAAAGCTTAGCATCGGCAGCAGAGGTGAAAATGTGATGGTAAGCCTCACACCGCCTGCCAATGTGACACGAATCAAGCTGTATGAAAAAACACCTGGAATAATAGAGTTCACTGAAAACGAACTTAATCCAATGGAGCCGACTCTGGATTTATATATCCCTGATGCTGGCAAGGCAACAGGGGCAGGCGTGCTGCTTTGCCCTGGAGGTGGTTACGAGATGCTGACAGTGCCCGGTGAGGGTGGAACGATCGCAGATATCTTTAAGGCTAATAATATTGCAGCCTTTGTATTACGTTACAGGCACGGCCCGCAATACCACTATCCGACAACACTGCTCGATGCCCGGCGTGCACTGAGACACATTAAGGCCCATGCAAAAGAATACAATGTAGACCCCGATAAGGTGGGTGTTTTCGGAGGGTCAGCAGGCGGGCATCTTGCCGCAATGCTCGCTACACTGTACAACAATAAGATGATGCCAGAAGCGCCATATGTGCCTGACGAGATAGATGGCCTTAGCGCCAGGCCTGCCTTTGCGATTCTACTCTATCCTGTGATTGACCTGACAGATGATTCAATCACTCATAAAGGCTCACGCACAAATCTGACGCAGGATAACCGGGAGCTTTATGAAACCCTGTCACCATGGAAACATGTTACAAAAGATACTCCCCCTGCATTTATTGTACATGGGACATATGATTTCCTGGTACCTGTAAAGAATTCGCTCCTCTTTTACGAGGCATGCATTAAGGAAAAAGTTCCCGCGGAGATGCATCTTCTGGACACACCGATGCATGGGTTCGGGATAGGGGCTAATCTGAATGATAAGACTGTAAAGGATTGGCCTGAACAGGCAATAAGGTTTGTTGAGAGGCATATGAAACCAAAATAGTAAGGCAATAATAACGCGTTACTCAACGATTTTGAGAATCGTGGTCTTTTATTTGTCATTCCCCGATAAATCGGGATCAAGGACCAGCGCAGGAGCATTGGCATCAATTCAAATATTGTGAAATGATATGAAATAGTATTAACTACGAAAAAAACAAAAGCCTAAAAACATGTCTCACGCAGAGGCGCAAAGGCCACAGAGAAAAACAAAAGCAAAAACTGTTTTGTGTTTTAGAAAAATAAAAATTCTTTTCTCTGCTTGCCCTGTGTCTCTAGTGAGCGAAGCGAACGGGCGAGATATATGCTTTTTGTTTTTATTGTGTCCATCTTCACTTGAACCCTAGAACCCTATTTATTTGACAAGGAGATTAAAATGGCAATTCGAAAGCTGGTTAGTGTATCAATGTTAATATTTCTGTTAATGTGTTCACCTGCTTTATATTCCTCTGAAAAGGTTCCGCTCAGGGCGCAGGACAGGGTGGAGATCGAACAATTGATGTGGGAATACATACAGGCGCTTGATTCCCACAACGCAGAGGCATTCATTACCATGTTCACTCCTGATGGCGAATTTTTAAGCAAAGAGACCACAGCAAAAGGAAGGGATGCCCTTAAAAAGATGGTAGTGGATGCATGGCAGAAGATGGATGCAAATAATGAGGACGGCAAAAAAAAGCCTCACATGTATCACATAGTAACAAATCCGCATATTGAGTTTATTGATAAAGATCATGCACGCTTTCACGCATACTGGATGGGTGTGCTTGAAACCGGCGGAGGGGTTGTAACTGCGGGGCGCGAAGTGAATGAACTTGTTAAAATAAACGGCAGGTGGCTTATCAGTATACGCAATGTGAATCCGTAAAATTATTACCGGGGTATGCATACTTGAGGCAATCAATCTTGATGGTGTGACTCCCGGCAACTATGACCTTATCTGCCTGCCTTTAAGGCTGGATAAAGGGGATGCAGGCCCGTGCAGGGCTGTAATACGATCTGTATCTGCCTCCTGAAACAACGGTGATAAAGGCAAGCCGGGGAATGATGGGCTTTAACCACATTCGTTTATATACGTCATTCCCGCGCAGGCGGGAATCTATTTTTAAAATAAAAACAAAAACCAATGGATGCCCGTCTTCACGGGCATGACGGCTTATTAAGAACATGATTATTCACCAGATTTAAAAGAAGAGTGGTAAAATGACGATCAGAAAACTATCAGCAGTGATATTTATTGTTTTTCTATTTGCGGGGATTTTCCTTTCAGGCTGTACAAGACAGGAAGAAAAAGTTGAAAAAGCTGTTGAGCCCGAACTTCTCATAGACCCGATTAAAACAGACTCCGGTTACATATCAGGGACGCTAATAGGAGATATCGATAACCCGGTAAGGGCATATCGCGGCATCCCCTATGCTGCACCACCTGTTGGCGATCTCAGGTGGAAACCTACGCAGCCGGTAACCTCATGGGATGAAATACTGCAATGCACCGAATTCTCCAGGGCATGTCCCCAGTTGTCAATGTCCGGCTTTCCTCCGCCACCCATGAGCGAAGACTGCCTTTACCTTAACGTGATGACACCTGCAAAAAACAAGGGTGAATCCCTGCCCGTAATGGTATGGATGCATGGAGGCGGGTATTCTTCAGGGTCCGGAAATGATGCCATGACCAACCTTCACCGACTGCCCCAGCATGGTGTGGTGCTTGTCAATGTAACCATGAGGATCAATACCTTTGGACTCCTTGCCCATCCCCTTTTAACCGCTGAATCACCTGATAATTCATCGGGCAATTACATGTTTCTCGATATGATTGCATCCCTCAGGTGGGTGCAGAGAAATATATCCGCCTTTGGTGGAAACCCTGACAATGTTACTATTTTCGGTGAATCCGGAGGCGGGGCAAAGGTCAGCACCCTTATGGCATCCCCACTGGCAAAAGGGTTGTTCCACAAAGCCATCTGCGAGAGCGGTACAGCCATAGGCGGTTTTTCAATGGGTCAACCGCTTGCCGAGATTGAGGAACAGGGAGTTAAGTTTTTTAAAGCGCTGGGAGTTGATAAGGCGGATGATCCTCTTAAGGCGGCAAGAGGGCTTCCCTTTGAAAAGATTCTTGAAGCAAGGAAAACCATAATGAAGGCATCAGGTGACGGCATGAGGATGAACATGGATAATTCCGCTGTAGACGGATGGTTGCTGCCGAAGACCCCCACAGAGATATTTGAATCAGGGGAGTATAACACTGTTCCGTTAATCACAATGGCCACCATGGGAGAGATAACAGGCCCGGGAGGGTTGTTGCTGCCCCAGCTTATCCCAGCCTACACAACCATGCTGGAATATCACAATAAAGCAGGTGCAAAGGGGTATGCAGCTATATTTGATCATGTTCCTGCCAAATGGAGGGCTGAGGGTGCAGTGGCAGCACATTCCATGGAATGCCTGTACCTGTTTGGAGACTATGATAACAGGAGTGGCATATGGCCCATAATGTACAGTCTTATGACAGGGGCAGATACAAAGGACACAAAAGACCCCGGCCTTACGGAAGCCGACAAAAGGGTTTCTGAAAATATGATGAAGATGTGGACACAGTTTGCCCGGACAGGGAATCCCAATTCAGAAGGATTAATAGAGTGGCCGGCCTACAATAATGGGGATGATAAATATATGTATGTTGCCGATCCTCTCGAGATAAAGACCGGTTTTTCAAAAATAAAACCCTCATCTCCGCCGCAGGAGGATTAAAGGGCATTGCTATGAGTTATCACACTATAAAGGACAATACGATCAGGCATATTTTTATCTCCCTTCTGGGGGTTTTTCTCCTGTGTGTTCCTGCATGTGCATCAGCTCAGGATATCCCAGCTACTGATAAGTCCGGAGGCATAATAATTGTACCCACTCTTGATAAATACCGGAATATCCGCCAGTTAAAAGAAAAGGACTTTGGCGGATATTTAATGGTTTATTTCAAGGACAAAACCCTAACAGCCTTCCCTGTCCAGCCATCTTGTCGGGGCGTAGCTTCAGCGAAGACCGAAGTTTTATACGACGGTGGAAGACTAAAAAGCTTCAACCTAGATTTGCCCTGATCTCTGATCTCTGATCTCTGACCTCTGGTATCTGACCTCTATTTTTTCCTGCCCTCCGATTTCCGGTCTTATATTCCCTTCCAGCTTCGAGCCTTGAGCTTTCAGCTTTTTTATCTTGCATTTTCAAATAATTAGTCTTAAACATAACCCATTCAATCATTTCAGGCACAACAAATAACCGTCTCAAAGAGTTTTTCGTTTTAAGCTTTTCTTTGATAACTGATCATTGTTCATTGAACGCTGAAATGACTGATAATTGTTTATTGATCATTGTTCATTGAAAACAATTTTGAATCTTTAATTTTGAATTTTGAATCAAGATAAGATGGTGAATAAGAGTATAGCGATGTATAAGGAGTTATTTACTTATTTATGGCCGTTTTCATTTGTCGTCATTCCACGACATGACCGTGGAATCCAGACACCGACCTCATTCCCCGACTTGATCGGGGAATCCAGTTGTTTTTGCATTTGTAATACTTGTCCGCTTAAGCGGATTGAAATCTGTCAATAATGAAGGTCTGTATAAATATTGGAAGATTTCCAGATGATTTTATGTTCGAGCTAAGCCGCGATTAAATTCGGGGCATATCACAAAATGTGACATCCTCTAATATAAAGGAAAGCATGGAACCTGGATAAAATACTAAATCTGGAAGGTTCTCAAAAACAGGCTAAATAAAGAGGGGAGCGAGTCGGTTACAAAATGTAACCGACTGAAATTGAAAGCGGAGTGTGGAAAGACTGAAATTGAATAACGAAGTCGGAAATTTTGAATCTTGTCGAAGATCCTGTGTTGTGTGCGGGGAATTTTGTCGAAGATCCCGGGTGTGTACGGGGAATATTGAATCTTGAATATTGAATCTTGAATCAAGATAGGCGTTATTTACTTATTTATGGCATTTTTACATTTGTAATATTTGTCCGCCTAGGGTGGATTGAAGATGTTAAGAGTCAAAGGTAGACCCGACCCTTTTTAATACATCAATATTGATGTTGACGAAAAATGGAATTTTCAGTAGAATTTTATGAAACAGATGCAGGGAAATGCCCTGTGCAGGAATTTCTGGACGATCTGAAGTCATCTGATCCTGATGATTTTGCTGCGATCCTTGCAGGTTTGCATAAGCTTAAGAACAGGA
>JAFGFM010000015.1 GCA_016931115.1 Deltaproteobacteria bacterium
TGATTTTATTAATTAGCTTAAGGAGGGAGGAAACATGTCAGAGTTATCAACTTTATTAGCTGATCTGAAAGAACAGGAGGCCCTGGATGCGGTCAAAAAGATGCTGGGTGACGGGCTTGATCCTATGCAGATACTTGCAGACGCCAGAGAGGGTATGCAGGTGGTGGGAAAGAGATTTGGAAACGGGGAGTATTTTATACCTGACCTGATTTACTCCGGTGAGATTTTAAAGGGTATAGCCCAGATGGTTGAGCCCTATATCAAAGATTCAGGCGTTGAGACCAAAAAGATCGGAAAGGTAATTATTGCCACAGTTGCAGGTGATATCCATGACATAGGAAAGGACCTGGTCGTGTTCATGCTTGATATCAGCGGTTTTGAGGTATATGACCTTGGTATTGATGTGCCTGTACAGACTATTGTCAACAAGATAAAGGAGACAGGCTCAACTGTTGTGGGCCTGAGCGGCTTCCTTACACTTGCCTTTGATGCCATGAAAGAGACTATTGATGCCATAAAGGCAGCCGGCTTAAGGGATAACCTTAAGGTGATGATCGGCGGCGGTCAGATAGATGAAGAGGTAAGAAAATATACAGGGGCCGATGCATATGGCAAGGATGCAATGGCCGCAGTAACACTGGCAAAGGGATGGCTCTGCTAGGTCTGTGGTAGTTTATGATACAAGGGATGCAAGATCTCCTTTGCTGACAGGTTTTTTACTTTATTTTATTAAAATTTCCTGTCTGAAATTTTAGTTTTGAGTCTTTATATACTGAGGAGGAGCGGGTTGAGATTATCTTTGCCCGATCCTCCTTTTTAGTATATAAGCGTGGTACAGAAACATGTGTACATAGACGCTGGTAACAGGGCTAAAATAAATGGCAGCACTGCAAAAATGCAGAATCTTCTTTACCCATGCAGGGAGCTTAATCTCTATCCCGGCCCGTACTAATGTTCTTAAAGCTGCAGGGCAAGGCCGATATTATTGCTATCTGCCTCATGCTTCGGAACAGGCAAATGCAGCCAGTGCAGGGTGATTATTGCAGGGAGTGTGATACCAGGCCCTGCGTAGAGAGAGTTATGAATTATCAATAAACATACTGTGAAAGGATTAAGATATGATTATTATCGGAGAAAAAATTAATGGCACCAGGAAACATGTAAAAGAGGCTATAGCCGCTAAAAATGCGGATTTTATAAAGGATCTTGCCTTGAAACAGGTAAAGGCAGGTGTGGATTTTCTTGATGTAAATGCAGGCACATCGCCTGACAGGGAGCCTTCCGACATGATATGGCTTATTAATACCATACAGGAGGTTACAGATGCCACCCTCTGTCTTGACTCTGCCAATCCTGAGGCACTCAAGGCCGGTTTTTCTGTTGTAAAAAAGAAACCAATGTTAAATTCCCTGAGCGGTGAAAAGATAAGGGTAAACGGGGTTCTACCGCTTGCATGTGAACATCAGACCGAGCTCATAGTGCTTACATGCGATGATGATGGCATACCCACGACAGTTGAAAAAAGGCTTGAGATACTTGACAGGCTCATTGAGAAGACAAGAAAGGGGGGGCTCACCGACAATAAGCTTCATGTTGATCCCCTTGTGGGCACCATTTCAACCAGTACAGAGAGCGGCAACATGGCCTTTGATGCAATGCGCCAGATATTAAAGAAATACCCTGATGTCCATATAACCGGCGGATTGAGCAATATCTCCTTTGGTCTCCCTGCAAGATCAATCGTTAACCAGGCATTTGCAGTGCTCGCCATTGCAGCAGGTATGGACAGCGCTATTATTGATCCTGAAAACCAGGAGCTCAGGGAGATACTGTATGCGGCTGACGTGGTCTTAGGTAAAGACCGTTTCTGCGGGAGATTTACAAAGGCATTCAGGGCCGGTATAATCGGTAAAAAGAAATAACAGATTCCGGGTTACAATACCCGGATCAGAGGATAGTATGACCGTTAAAAAGATTAAAAACAGGGTATTGATAGCAAAACCCGGCCTGGACGGGCATGACCGTGGCGCAAAGATCATAGCAAGGGCACTGAGGGACAGTGAGTTTGAGGTTATATATACAGGTATACGTCAGACACCTGAAGAGATAGTCTCAACAGCCATACAGGAGGATGTTGCCGCAATCGGGCTCTCTTCACTTTCAGGCGCCCATCTCAGGCTGTTTCCAGCTGTTGTAGCAGAACTTGAAAAGAGGGACGCCGCAGATATAAGGGTGCTGGGTGGCGGGATTATACCTGATGATGATATTGAGACATTGAAAAAGGCAGGGATAGAGGCCATATTCACACCGGGCGCCCCCCTTGCCGATATCATTGATGCCTTTAAAAGGGCGTGTGATACATTTTACGGGAGAAAACAGACAGAATAATTTCCTGCCCTGAAAGAAAATAATCTAACAGGGCAGGGTTAAGGATAAGGTGTAATGGGTAAAGACAAGAGGATTACAGAATGGGAAGAAAAGGAGCTGGCAAAAAGCCTTGCCAGGTCGCCTGAAAGAAAAGACAGGTTCACCAACCACGGCAATGAGGAGATACCGAGGATATCGTTCCCGGAAAAACTGGATGATAAATTTATATCTGCGACAGGGTTCCCCGGCAGATATCCATTTACAAGGGGTGTTCAGCCCACCATGTACAGGGGACGCCTCTGGACAATGAGGCAGTATGCAGGTTTTTCAACCGCTTTTGAAACGAACAACAGGTTCAGGTACCTGCTTGATCAGGGCACAACAGGGCTCTCTATTGCCTTTGATCTTCCGACCCAGATAGGGTATGACTCTGATGACCCTATGAGCGTGGGCGAGGTGGGCAAGGTGGGTGTGGCAATAGATACTCTTTATGACATGGAGGTACTTTTCAAAGGTATTCCGCTGGATAAGATCTCCACCTCCATGACAATAAACGCACCTGCGGCTGTGCTTCTTGCCATGTATATTGCCCTGGGCGAAAAGCAGGGTGTTTCATCTGACAAACTCCAGGGGACAATCCAGAATGATATCCTTAAGGAGTATGTGGCAAGGGGGACATACATATTTCCGCCAAAACCAAGCCTGCGTATAATTACTGATATATTCCAGTATTGCAGCAGGAATCTTCCATCCTTCAATACAATATCCATATCAGGCTACCATATCAGGGAGGCAGGCTCCACAGCGGTTGAAGAGGTTGCATTTACCCTTGCAAACGCATGCACCTATGTTCAGGCTGCAATAGATGCAGGTCTGACAGTGGACAGCTTTGCAAAAAGGCTTGCATTCTTTTTTAACGCCTCATCAAATATCCTTGAAGAGGTGGCAAAATTCAGGGCCGCGAGAAGGCTTTGGGCAAAGATCATGAAGAACAGGTTTAATGCAAAGGAACCGGCTAGCCAGATGATGCGCTTTCATACACAGACAGCGGGCAATACCCTTACAGCACAGCAGGTGGATAATAATATAGTAAGGGTGACCATACAGGCCCTTGCAGCAGTTCTTGGTGGCACACAGTCCCTTCATACCAATTCCAAGGATGAGGCGCTGGGGCTTCCCACAGAGGATTCAGTAAGAACCGCTCTCAGGACACAGCAGGTTATCGCCTTTGAGTCAGGTGCAGCGGACACAATAGACCCCCTTGCAGGCTCATATTTTATAGAAGAGATGACTGATAAAATAGAGAGAGATGCCTATCTCCTTATGGAAGAGGTTAAAAAGGAGGGAGGGGTTATTTCCGCTATTGAAAAGGGATTTATCCAGAGGCATATAGAGACATCTGCCTATGAGTACCAGAAGGAGATAGAAAAAAAGGAGCGGGTAATTGTAGGGCTTAACCGGTTCCAGTCCGAGGGGAGTGTTAAGCCCCCTGTGCTCAAGATAGACCCTGAGGTGGAAGATAACCAGGTCAAAAATCTCAGGGAGCTCAAGCAAAAAAGGGAGCTTAAAAAGATTGATGAAACACTTAAAGCGCTAAAAGAAGCAGCGTCAGGCAGCACTAATCTGATGGAACCTATACTCGCTGCAGTAAGGGAATATGCCACTCTCGGTGAAATATGTAATGTTTTACGTGAGGTTTTCGGGGAATACCGTTACAGGGGATAGAGATGATACAGAAGATTGATCACATAGGCATAGCAGTAAAGTCGATTGAAAAGGCAAGGGGTTATTTTGAGAACACCCTTGGATTAAAATGTGAAGGTGAAGAGACAGTTGAATCCCAGAAGGTAAAAACGGCATTTTATTCGGTTGGCGAGGTACATCTTGAACTCCTTGAACCGACATCTGAAGAGAGCGCTGTTGCGAAGTTTTTAGACAAAAATGGAGAGGGTGTTCATCATATAGCCTTTAAGACAGATGATATGGACTCACAGTTAATACAGGCGGAAAATAGCGGTTGCAGCCTTATTAATAAGAGGCCTGTTGATGGAGCAGGCGGAAAACAGGTTGCATTTCTGCATCCAAAATCAACATGCGGGGTATTAACGGAATTCTGTTTCAAGATAGAATAGCAGGCTAAATATGACAGACAAACTGGATGAGTTATACAGGCTGCGTGAGCAGGCGGCTCTTGGCGGTGGACCCGAACGCATTAAAAAGCACAAGGAAAAGGGGATGCTCACCGCAAGGGAGAGGATAGAGCTTTTCCTTGACAGGGGGAGCTTTGAAGAGTTTGATATGTTCAAATCCCACAGGTGCCGCAATTTCGGGATGGAAAACAGGGAGTTCCTGGGTGATGGTGTGGTTACAGGTCATGGGACTGTGAACGGGAGGCAGGTATTCATCTTTTCTCACGACATGACTGTTTTTGGCGGCAGCCTTTCAGAGACCTTTGCCGAGAAGATCTGCAAGGTCATGGACCTTGCCATCAAAAATGGAGCCCCTTTTGTCGGGTTCAATGATTCAGGAGGCGCAAGGATTCAGGAGGGTATTGAAAGCCTGGCAGGCTATTCTGACATCTTCTTAAGAAATGTAATGAGTTCAGGTGTTATCCCCCAGATCTCGATTGTTTTTGGGCCGTGCGCAGGCGGCGCTGTCTATTCTCCGGCCCTTACTGATTTTACAGTAATGGTAAAGACAAACGGGCATATGTTTCTGACTGGGCCAAGGGTTGTTAAGGCGGTTACCCACGAGAATGTCAGCACAGAAGACCTTGGCGGCGCATCTGTTCATACTACTAAAAGCGGAGTGGCGCATCACGCTGTTTCATCCGATCAGGAGGCTATAGAGTTTGTAAAGGATATGCTTTCATATTTTCCACAGAACAACAGGGAAAGACCTCCGTTTATTGAGAGCAGTGATCCCTCTGACCGGGCTGACAGGGAGTTGAACCATATCATCCCGGAAATTTCCAGCAGGGTCTATGATATGAAACAGATTATTAAAATGACTGCTGATAACAATATATTTCTTGAGGTACACGCCAGGTATGCCACCAACCTGATAGTGGGATTTGCCAGATATGGAGGATTCCCTGTAGGTGTTGTTGCCAATCAGCCCCGTTTTCTGGCAGGTGTACTTGACAATAACGCATCTGTAAAGGGGGCAAGATTTGTGAGGTTCTGCGACTGTTTCAATATCCCGGTTGTTACCTTTGTTGATGTGCCGGGATTTTTACCGGGGACTGTACAGGAGTATAACGGGATCATCAAGAACGGCGCAAAGATGATTTATGCATACGCTGAGGCTACTGTGCCTAAGGTTACTATCATTACCCGAAAGGCTTATGGCGGTGCGTACTGCGTGATGTCATCAAAGCACCTGAGGGGTGATATCAACTATGCATGGCCAACAGCGGAGATAGCGGTTATGGGGGCAAAAGGTGCAGTTGAAGTGCTCTATAACCACTATTACAGCACAGAGCGCGACAGTTTTCTTACAGAAAAAGAGAGGGAATACTCGGAACTTGTGGCCAACCCGATTGTTGCTGCAAAACGCGGTTATATTGATGATATAATAGAACCGGCCATGACAAGGCCGAGGATTATAAATGCACTCAGGATGCTTAAGGATAAAACCGACACTAACCCGATAAAGAAACATGGAAACATACCTCTATAAAAGGAGATAATCTATGAAATTTCTTATTGTTGATGATGATGCTGTAAGCAGACAGATACTCACAAAGATATTGTCGGATTTTGCAGAGTGTGAACATGCAAAAAATGGGGTTGAGGCATTATCCATCTACAAAAAGGGCTTTGAAGACTGGGCACCCTTTGATCTTTTAACTCTTGATATTAGTATGCCTGAGATGGACGGCAAAAAGGTCTTGCAGACTATAAGGGCCATTGAGAATGAAAAGAGGGTTCCGAAAGATAAGAGGTTAAAGATACTTATGTCTTCAGCCCAGAAAGAAAGGGAAACTATTCTTGAATGTGTCCAGATTGGCTGTGATGATTACATCACCAAGCCATTTGACAGGGAGATAATCTTAAAAAAACTGCGCAAGCTTGGAATCTCAATACCCGGCGAGGATACAAAGGTTGCAATGGATGAGCCTGTACAAAAGGCTGCTCTACCGGAAGCAAGGCATGCTATTACTGAAGAAGATAAAAAAAAATTGAAGGATAGTATCCAGAGGGTTGTACACAGATTTAAAACCGGAAATATAGAGCTGCCTGTACTCCCGCAGATTATTGATGATGTGAGAAAGGTAATGCTGAGCCCCAACTCCACAATTGATGACCTTGCCAAGGTTATTGAAAAGGATTCTGTCATCTCAATCAGGATAATTGCCGGGGCCAATTCGCCTTTTTACAGGGGTGCGGAAAAGATAACTTCCCTTGATAAGGCAATAATGAGGCTGGGTTTCAGGGAGACCGGGAGTATCATTAACGCCATAACAAACAAAAACCTTTATGATACAAAGGATCCGGTACTTCAGTCTCTTATGCAAAGACAGTGGATGCACTCCCTTGCCTCTGCCTATGCTGCAAAGGGTATTGCACAGAGGCTTCAGTTGGATAAGGCTGATTATCTTTTTCTGATGGGGCTCACGCACGACATCGGCATGGTTCTTTTATTAAGGCATCTTGACAGCAGTTTTTTTGACAGGGATGCATCAAAGATTAATGAAATATACCCTGTTGCACAGAAGGTTCATGCAGAGTTCGGCGCTGCCATAGTTAAAAGGTGGGGGTTTTCGGATGATTTTATCAGGATAATTTTTCTTCATGATGGTCAGGGGTTTAATGCAAATACACCAAAAGAGGCGCTCATAGTGAATCTTGCCTTTAATATGGCGTACAGGCTTGGATACGGGATATTTAATATTGAACCTGATCTGGCGCAGCTTGACTCCACAAGGCTGCTCAGAATAGACCCTGATTCCTTTGATGAAATCTTAAATGAGATAAAGGAAAATATAACAGGGGCATCTGATATATTCTGATACCCCTGTTATGGATAATCACATTACTGGGGGGTGATATTATGACAGGTGGTGCATTTTCTGTAGGCCAGGTTGTCATCCTTGAATATCCTTTTTTCCCTGTGGCAGGCCTTGCAGTTTTTATGATATGCGGCCTGAAGCCTCGGCCTGTTTTCTAACTTTTCAAGAGGGTCATGACAATCTGAACACCTTTTTATTTCGCCCCATGGCGACCAGATATTGGTCTTGTCCTCATTATAATCATGATGGCATTCCCAGCATGAGATCTTATAATCCCTGGCATGTTTTACATGTTCAAACCGTGACGGACCCTTTCTGTCGGTCCTGTAGCCTTTGTTATCAATGATGATAATCTCGTGGCCCTCTTTTATCTGTGTTATTTCTTCAGCATCCTTTTTATCCTGTGCAGAGGTTTTTTTTGAATCTGAAATCAGAAAACAGACAGAAAAGATAAATAGAAACAAGAGTGGAATATATCTGCGGCAAAAAACCGGCTTGTGATCAATATTCATTACAGATTCTCCAGTATAGTTGCATTATGAAAATTATTCAGCAAGTTACCGGCTATATACAGGTATATGTGCCGGAAAAACAGCGCAACCATACTAAATCTGTTTAAAAAAGGATAGTATTTTTTAACACTGTTTTTCCTATTCGGGTAAGGGGAGGGGTCCCTGAGGGGAGAAAGGAGGGTGAAAAACTCAGGGACCGTATGTGACAGGTATATCAAAGCCAACTCCCTGTCATGGCCTGAAATTAATCATTTAGAAAAAATAATCAATGGGAAGCGTAAATATAGAAATATTACTAATAAAAACAAACTTATATAGCTATTTTATTGGAGTAGCGCAGTCTGCATCGTCCCCTGAAAGTTTTGAAATGGCATGTTTCAGTGCGGGGAGCACAACTGCAAGGTTTTCCTTTACCCCTTTTGGGCTGCCAGGAAGGTTGACTATAAGGGTACTGCCGCGGACACCGGCCATTGCCCTTGAGATCATGGCATGAGGGGTTTTTTTAAGGCTCTCTGCCCTCATTGCCTCAGCCATGCCGGGCACCTCAAAATCCAAAATCTTTAACATGGCCTGAGGGGTAACATCCGTGGGGCTTAAACCGGTTCCACCTGATGTAACGATGAGTGAGAGTTTTTTAATGTCACACCATTCCCTGATGGTATTTATTATCTCTTCTACTCTGTCGGGGACGATCTTTTTTTCGGCTATCTCAAAGCCATCTGCTTCAAGCATATGACTGGCAAGCGCACCGCTCTCATCAACCCTTTCCCCGCGGGAGCCCTTATCACTCATGGTAAGGACACCCGCTTTAAACCTGATCTCTTCCATCATATGCCCGGCTGCCTTTGTTTTTTTATTCCTCTTCTGCTTCCTTCTTATGCTCGGCTATTACCTTATCCATCAGGCTTGCAGGCACCTCATCATAATGGGAGTGTTCTACCCTGAAGGATCCCCTTCCTGCGGTTATGGCATTAAGGTCAAGGGCATATTTGAGTATTTCTGACATGGGCGCCTGTGCCTTAATAACCTGGTATTTACCTTCGCTGTCCATACCAAGCACACGGCCCCTTCTGCTGTTAAGGTCACCCATTACATCGCCCATGTATTCTTCAGGGACTATCACTTCAAGCTTCATTATGGGCTCGAGCAGGATAGGCGTGGCCTCCTCAACACCCTTTCTAAAGCACATGAGGGCCGCAATCTTAAAGGCCATTTCGGATGAGTCAACTTCATGTGACTTGCCGTCATAAAACCTGACCCTTAAGTCCACAACAGGAAATCCTGCCAGGCTGCCTTTTACTATGGCCTCATGAAGTCCCTTTTCAACGGCAGGGACAAAGTTTCTTGGTACGTTCATACCTACAAGGGCCTCGTCAAACTCGAAACCTTCACCCCTCTCTTTTGGGAAGAGGTCAAAATGTACCTCGGCAAACTGGCCGCGGCCGCCTGACTGTTTTTTATGGCGGTAGACAATGCCCTTTGCCGCCTTTTTAATGGTTTCCCTGTAGGGTACCTTCACAGGCTTCAGGTTTACCTCAACACCGAACTTGCGGTTCAGTTTTTCACAGGTGGTTTCAAGGTGAATCTGTCCGGTGCCTGATACTATTATATCGGCTGTTGTCTGGTCTCTTTCAAGCCTGAGTGTCGGGTCTTCTTCGAGAAGCCTGACAAGTGAAGAGTATAACTTGTCTTCAGCACCCGCATTCCTGGCCTCAACTGCATATGAGATCACAGGGCGGAGCGGTTCGGTCGCTTTGTATATAATCGGGTTATTTTCTATACAGAGTGTATCACCAGTCATGGTCTCCCTGAGTTTTGCAAGCGCTATAATATCTCCTGCAATGGCCTTGTCAACCGCCTGCTGTTTCTTGCCCTCCATAATATAAAGTGACCCGAGTTTTTCCTTTGTTTCCTTTGTGGAGTTATAGACGGTTGAATCCGCATCAACAGTACCTGAGATCACCTTTATGATACTGAGTTTGCCTGCAAAAGGGTCTGCCAGGGTCTTGAATACAAGGGCAGAGAATGGTTCATCTTCTGTAGACCTTCTTTTAATGATCTCATCTGATTTTGTTTTTTTACCCTCTTTGGCAGCGCCGTCAGATGGGCCTGGAAACCCCTGGACAATAATATCCATAAGCTGTGTAACACCGATGTTGCCTGTTGCTGAACCGCACAGAACCGGGATAATTTGACCTGATTTAACCCCTTCATAAAAGGTCTTTTCTATTTCCTTTGGATCAAGTTCCT
The DNA here is from genome assembly GCA_016931115.1 of Deltaproteobacteria bacterium. Classification (GTDB taxonomy): domain Bacteria; phylum Desulfobacterota; class DSM-4660; order Desulfatiglandales; family HGW-15; genus JAAZBV01. The sequence continues at coordinate 10,144 of JAFGFM010000015.1, forward strand.
GGCCTTCAAGATATTTTTCCATGAGTTCATCATTGGCTTCTACAGTATTTTCAATCATCTGCTCACGCCATTCCTCTAACGTGTCAGCCATGTCGGCAGGGATATCCGCCTGCTCGGACTTACCTGAACCATCTTTGGCTGATATAAAGGCCTTCATCTTGATCATATCAACAACACCTGAGAATTTATCCTCTGCGCCAACGGGCAGGAATACAGGCGTAATCTTAATATCAAAGGCCTTATTGACCTCTTCAACAACCTTGTAAAAGTCAGCCCGCTCTTTGTCCATCTTGTTTACAAAGATGATTTTAGGAATATTCCTCTCTGTTACAAACTGCCATACCTTTTCTGTGCCTATTTTTACCCCGGCTGTGGCATCAATAACAATAACAGCGCCGTCAGCTGCCTGTAATGCGCCCTTTGAGTCTGATAAAAAATTATCATCGCCGGGTGTGTCTATGATATTTACATAGTATTTTTTCCAGTCGAAGTGATGGAATGAGGTGCTTATAGTAATTTTTCTCTTAATCTCTTCAGGTTCATAATCCATGTTTGAACTGCCGTCATCCACTCTACCCAGTCTGTTTGTGGATTTACCATTAAGAAGCATGGCCTCTGCAAGTGAAGTTTTTCCTGAACTAACATGGGCTAATAGGGCGACATTTTTGAGTTGTTCTGTTTTTCTTTCCATCTATCAGATTCCTTTCATTTTTCAGGCTAGAGTATTATTACTACAAGAGGAAGAAAAATTACACTAACAGGGAAAAAAGTCAAGCTCCAATTCAAGTTTTTATTTTGTAAATAAATGGATATAAATCAGCTTGAATATAGAACGGATGGTTTTTAAAAAAGGCAATTTGATCATTCCTATTATTTTAAAATATTTTTTCGCCTATTGACTTAGCTGACCCAATGTTTTAAATCTTATTCTATGGGCGATAGATGGGGCAGGCCAAATTATAAGATGATTAGTTGGATGGTTTTCCAAGAGGAATTCCAAAGTGAAGAAGACTGCTATAATTGGCTGTACGAGACTCGTTGGCCTAATGGATTTATTTGTCCGAAGTGTAAAGGCAAAGAATACTGGTTAATATCAACGAAGCAACGGCTATACAAATGTACAAAATGCAACAACCGGGTTTCTCTGACATCTGGGACGATATTTCATAAAACCAGAACTTCATTACTTAAATGGTTTATGCTTATTTTCAGAATGGCGACTTCAAAAACCGGGGTTTCCATAAATGAGATGGCAAGAGAGCTTGAGATAAATGACTATAAAACGGTTTGGACAATGGCGCATAAAGTTCGCAAAGCTATGGCTGATCGAGATGCTAAATACACATTAGCCGGGCTAGTGGAAATTGATGAATCATTTTTTGGCCCAAGTTTTTCAGGGAAAAGAGGCCGTGGTACAGAAAAAAAAGAATTAGTCATTGTGGCAGTATCAGTTTGGAAAGATAAAGATGGAAATGAAAGGCCAGGATTTGCTCATGCTTTTGTGGCTGAAAGTGCCGATGCAGAGACAATTGAAAACGTTCTGAGAAGGCTTGATGTTTCAAGTGATGAGATGAATCCATTAATAAATGCTATTCGATCAGATGGATGGAGAAGTTACCAGACAGTATCAAAAAATATTGGGATAACCCATAATAGGGCTGTTCTTCGTGATCCAAAGGATTCAATGAAATTACTTCCTTGGACTCATAAGTTGATTGCCAATGCCAAGGCGGTATTCTCCGGGCCACATAGAGGAGTATCAAGAAAACATCTCCAACGGTATCTTTCAGAGGTGTGTTATCGATTTAATCGAAGGTTTTGGGGTAAAGAAGTATTTCATCGTTTGTTGTTTGCATGTGCTTCAACAAGCACTATTACAAGGGACGAACTCATGGTCAAAAAGTAAGGTCAGCTAAGTCAATAGGCGAATATTTTTTTAATAATCTTAGATTTTTTCTACCTGAAATGTGATATTCCGATAATATGGCGGGCAATACCTGATATTTTTTTATTTTACTGATAGTATCTTTATGATCTTGTAAAAAAGAGCCTCTTCTGATATGTTTCCCAGTTTATTTTGGAAGGTCACAATATTGAAAAGCAGGGCAGGTTTTGACCCTTCTTCTGAAGGGAAATTTACAGCATCAATAGATTTCGGGAGCCATACCTCAAGGTTTCTTTTGGGCCAAATCTGTGCCCCTCCGGCACTGTTCCTGCCTGTTATAATAAAAAGGTTATATACCAATCTGGCAGAGGGGTTTCCGCAGGATGGTCCGGGGGTTATCAATAAAAAGGCAATGGGAAGGGCAGTTGATGCCATCAGCCAGTTTGTGGCCATTGCGAGGGAATATTCTGTTGAGCATATAGCGGGCGCTGCAACAGGGATAATGAGGAGGGCGGAAAACAGCCTTGAGCTGTTAAAGCGGATCAAAGAGAAAACCGGCATTGATATAAATATTATAAAGGGTGAAGATGAGGCAGCCCTTACATTAATGGGGATATCCCATGCCCTGAAATTTAACGGGTCTCCTGATATTTTTTTTGATCTGGGGGGTTCAACAACTGAAATTATACTTAATAGAGGAGAAAAAAAAGAGGTATACTCTTTTCCTGTGGGGGCCTTTGTCCTGACAGAGCAGTATCTTAAGCATGATCCCCCGTTAGAAGAAGAAACAGGCAGGTTAAAACAATATGTTGACCGCATTATTGCAGATAATGTGGCCTCTTATAAAAATAGAGGTAATGATACTGTTCTAATAGGCTCAGGTGGCACAGTAACATCACTGATGGCTTTAGCACTGGGTATTGATGTGGAAGAGGTTACCCCTGATAGGATCAACGGTGCTAAACTTAAATTGGATATGGTAAAATCGATCTGCAGCATGGTAAGGTCCATGCCCATCAATGAAAGGCTGAGGCTTAAAGGTATTGATGAGGGCAGGGCAGAGGTGATCTTAAGCGGAACCATTGCAGTAATCTCCATTATGGAATTTTTTGGTTCAGACAGTTTAACTGTCAGTTATTCAGATATACTTGAAGGTTTAATAATTTCTTATTTGAAGGGAGAAAAAAGATGAATAAGACTAATAAGATTAGATTCGGATATACCTTTGACGATCTTATCCTTATCCCGGATGAATCCAGCGTGCTGCCTGATCAGGTAGATGTAAGGACCAGGCTATCTAAAAATATCACACTTAATATTCCCCTGGTTAGTGCTGCCATGGACACGGTAACAGAATCGGACACCGCCATAACCATGGCGAGGCAGGGCGGCATGGGCTTTATACACAAAAACATGAGCATTGAGCGCCAGGCCATTGAGGTGGAAAAGGTAAAAAAATCCGAGAGCGGTATGATTGTTAACCCCATTACTATAGAGCCTGATAAAAAGATCTATGAAGTCCTTGAGATAATGAACCAGTATAAGATATCTGGCGTTCCTGTAGTCAAAGAGGGTAACCTGGTAGGGATTATCACAAACAGGGATCTCAGGTTTGCAGTGGACATGAATGCAAAGGTCTCCGATGTGATGACAAAGGATAACCTCGCCACAGCGCCGGTAGGGATAACCCTTGAGGAGTCAAAGGCCATTTTGCACGAAAGACGTATAGAAAAGCTTCTTGTTGTTGATGATTCCGGCAAGCTTCAGGGGCTGATTACAATAAAGGATATTGAGAAGATCAAGAAATACCCCAATTCATGCAAGGATAAACTGGGCAGGTTAAGGGTAGGCGCTGCCGTGGGTGTAGGGGCTGATATGCCTGATAGGGTGCAGAGACTTATTGAGGCGGATGTTGATGCAATCGTTGTGGATACTGCCCATGGCCATTCCATGAATGTGCTTAAGACAATTGAGAGGATTAAACAGAGATGGAGCGGCCTCGAACTGATAGCAGGCAATGTGGCAACACCTGAGGGCACAAAGGCGCTTATTGATCACGGGGTTGATGCGGTGAAGATTGGTGTGGGGCCGGGCTCCATATGTACAACAAGAATAGTCGCAGGGGTTGGTGTACCCCAGATGACAGCCATTATGGAATGCACAGAAGAGGCCGCAAAATACGATATCCCGGTTATTGCAGACGGCGGTATAAAATATTCCGGTGATATTACAAAGGCTATTGCAGGCGGGGCCGATACCATCATGATAGGGAGCCTCTTTGGTGGCACAGAAGAAAGCCCGGGTGAAACAATATTGTTTCAGGGCAGAACCTACAAGGTTTACAGGGGCATGGGCTCAATCGAGGCCATGAAGGAGGGAAGCAAAGACCGCTATTTTCAGGCCGATGTAAAGTCAGAGAACAAACTTGTGCCTGAAGGGGTAGTGGGCAGGGTGCCATACAGGGGGCCGCTCTCTGCTGTGATCTACCAGCTTATAGGGGGGGTAAGGTCAGGCATGGGATACCTTGGTTGTAAAGACATAAAGACCCTCCAGGAAAAGGCCAGATTCATGCAGGTTACCTCTGCGGGTTTGAGAGAGGCGCATGTGCATGATGTTGATATTATCAAAGAGGCCCCGAACTACAGGGTAGAATTATGAGTAATGGGATTTATGAAAATAAGATACTGATACTTGACTTTGGTTCACAATATACTCAGCTGATAGCCAGAAGGGTGAGGGAGGCACAGGTCTACTGCGAGATCCATCCATTTAACCTTTCTATAGAAAAGATAAAAGAATTTACCCCAAAGGGTATAATAATGTCAGGAGGGCCTGCTGATGTCTTTGCCAAGGATGCGCCGCTTTCTGACAACAGGATTCTTGGGCTTGGTATCCCTGTTCTTGGTATCTGTTATGGCATGCAGCTTATGACTCAGGTTCTTGGCGGTGTGGTGGGCAGGGCAGAGACAAGGGAATATGGAAATGCAATGATAAAGATCCTGGATGATTCAGACCTCTTTCACTCCTTTGAAAAGGAGAGGGATGAAAAGGTATGGATGAGCCATGGAAACCGCATTGATAAGGTGCCAGAGGGTTTCAGGGCAATAGCTAGTAATCCCAGCAGCCCTGTAGCGGCAATGGCTGATCCGCGCAGGCGGCTTTTCGGGGTACAGTTTCACCCTGAGGTTGCACATACTCCCAATGGGCTCAAAATACTTAATAATTTTCTATTCAGGATATGCGGGTGCAAACCTTCATGGACAATGGAATCCTTTGTTAAACAGACTGTGAAGATCCTCCAGGATAAGATTGGCGATGAGCGTGTCGTGTGCGGCCTGTCCGGCGGGGTGGATTCCACTGTTACTGCTGTCCTTTTAAACAGGGCAATAGGCGACAGGCTGATATGCATATTTGTGGATAATGGTCTGTTGAGAAAGAATGAAAGCAGCGAGGTTATGGACCTCTTTAAGGACAGGTATAATATGAACATCAACCTTGTTGATGCGGCAGAACTGTTCCTTACAAGACTTAAAGGGGTAACAGACCCGGAGAAAAAGAGAAAGATTATAGGCCATGACTTCATTACTATATTTGAAAAAAAGGCAAAGGAACTTGGCAACATCAAGTTCCTGGCACAGGGTACGCTCTATCCGGATGTGATAGAGAGTGTTTCATTCAAGGGGCCATCCGCCACAATCAAGAGCCATCATAATGTGGGCGGGCTGCCGGAAAAGATGAACATGTCCCTTGTTGAACCTTTAAGAGAGCTTTTCAAGGATGAGGTGCGCCTTTTAGGCAGGGAGCTCGGACTTCCCAGTGAGCTTGTTTTGAGGCAGCCTTTCCCTGGCCCTGGTCTTGCGGTAAGGGTCTTGGGCGAAATCACAAAGGAGAGGCTTGATATCCTGCGAGAGGCCGATGCGATAGTTATAGAAGAGATAAGATCAGCCGGTCTATATGAAAAGGTGTGGCAGTCATTTGCTGTGCTTCTGCCTGTAAAGACCGTTGGTGTTATGGGTGATGAGAGAACATATGAAAATGTTATTGCTGTAAGGGTGGTGGACAGCCTTGATGCCATGACAGCGGACTGGACGCGTATGCCCTATGATGTCCTTGAGAAGATTTCAAACAGGATAATTAACAGTGTCCGTGGCGTAAACAGGGTTGTATATGATATATCTTCAAAACCTCCAAGCACAATAGAGTGGGAGTAAGATATAGTATTACTGATTAAAACGAGCTTATGTGTATGCATTATAATGCTACTATTATGCCATTTTTATTATCGTGAATATTGTATAAAACCGCTTAATCGTATTACTAAATAAAATTTACTATAAACTTTTCTAAAAAACGCTTGACTATATCTTGTGAAAAATATTATTTGATCACCGTTTCACGCATTAAATCGTTTTTCGTTTTACCTTTATTAACTCGTCTTTTTACACCTCTCCTGGACTGGTGGCATTGGGTTAATAATTAACTCTAGTTTTTTCTGTTTTAAATACCCTGTTCGATTACAGCAGGGTTATTTGTAATTATTCATTATCAAGGGATATCCTGAAAGAATTTTCATATGTTTTGATTCTTAAGATGTCTCATGTCTGTTCTTAGATATCTTTGAAGATTCTGAATGTTGCTTTCATATTTACAGGTAACAGCTGGTACTGAGGGTTAAGAACTATTACAAACATTTTAAAAGACTTACAAAATGAATTTGTTTAAAAAAACAGGCTTAATTTGGATATTTTTGATCATTGTATCATTTCTATTTTCCATTCACTTTTATGCTGATGCCTCTTCAGTAGATGATTCATCTCAATCTCTGTATGTCTCTGCAAAATCACTATTGAACGAGCTAAGTAAAAATCAGGATTTCGTATTGATAGATGTCCGGGACAAAAATGAATTTGAGGAATATCACATACCTGATTCCATAAATATCCCTTTATATACAATCAAGACAAAAGGATTTTTAAGAGATAAAAGACTTGTGCTTATCAATAATGGCTTCAACCTTAAAAGCCTGAAGGAAACAGGGGAGGCGCTTGTTTCCAAAGGCTATTCTATAAGAATATTACAAGGTGGGCTCCTTGCCTGGCAAAAGGCCGGAGGTAATTTAATAGGGGATGCAGCAGGCATAAAAGATATAAATCTAATCAGTTCAGAAGAATTATTTTCAGAAATATCTAAAGATTCCGGTAATATTGTGGTCATTAACCTTACCAGCGCCTCAGATAACAAAACAAATATTGATCTCCCCGGAAAAGTAAATGTGCCTGTTAAAGATATAAAAGATATTCCTGTAATAGTAAGTGATCAGATTAAAAAAAATGGGTCAAATCCATATATTAATCTCCTTATAACCGATAAAGATGGCGGTGAATATGAAACAATAGACCATGCTTTAAGTGAGTATAAAGACATAAATATATTTTATCTTAGAGGTGGAACCAATTCCTACCAGGCATTTCTTAATAAGCAGGCCATGTTGAAAAATAGAAAGAAGATAGGTGTTGAAAAAGAAAATGAATGCAGCACGTGTTCCAGATAATTATATGCCATGTTAATTGGGTAAACAGTAAGAAGATGAAAATAAAGTACACCACTATAATATTAACTGCAATACTGCTCTTCATATCACACTGGAATCTTGTCCCTGCTGAAGGCAGTGATAAAAAACAATATGACTCCTCTTATACAATACCCAGAAATATCAGGATGAGTTTTACCATCAAAAACCCGACAGGGGAATTGATAAAAGACACTGAGTTCTGGACCTATGCCCCTGTAAACAAGACCTCAACACAGGAAGTAATAAATATTAATTCTTCTCATGAATACAGGTTGGAAAACGATGCAATGGGGGACCAGATTATGTTTTTTAACTTTCCAACTATTCCTCCATTTACAGTAAAAATAATCGATATTGATGTCACACTCATGTTATCTGAATCTCCCCAAAAGATATCAATTGATAATCAAGATAATTATCTGAAACCTGAAAAATATTGTGAATCAGATGATCCTTCAATAATTTCACTGGCCGAGAGTCTTAAGACTAAAAATGCATTTGAATCTGCCACAAATATCTATAAGTGGGTATCAGGAAACATAGCATACTCAGGCTATATAAAGAACATGAGGGGGGCCTTGTACGCCCTTGAAAATCGTAAAGGTGACTGTACAGAGTATGCGTGTCTTTTTACCGCCTTTTGCCGTGCAAATCATATTGCTTCCAGAACAGTGGGAGGATTCATCTGCAATAAAGACTCTATATTAAAGCCAGGGGAATATCATAACTGGGCAGAGTTCTATGATGATGGTTACTGGAAACTGTCAGATACCCAAAAAAAGGTGTTTGTAAAAAATCAGGCTGATTACATTGTATTTAAGATACTTGGAGAATCCGAACACAATATTTTTAAAAATGAGAATGGTCTCTTCGGATGTTCCAGTGAGGGTGTTGAAGTAAAGATGAATGGATAAAATATAGGTTGTTTGTTTTCAAATACGAAACAAATAGAAGATATAAAAATAACATATACCGTTATGTTTCAGATTTTCAAACTACTTGAAATAGTCACATACAAAGTATTTAGAATACTTAAGAGTGAGAAAAAGTTATTAAATGAAAAGGATTGAAAATGAAATCCACGCAACGAAAGATTATCAGCACATCATCTTATAATTCAATATTCAAAAGAATAAATAGAAAGGAGTTCCATTCCATGCCTTCACTATTTAGATGGTTCATAGCATTCCTATTCGTTTTTACTATGTCCCATACAATAAATCAGAATTACGCCTTTGCAGATTTGAATGATGGTCTCATTGCCTATTATCCTTTTAACGGAAATGCAAATGATGAAAGTGGTAATGGGAATGATGGACTTGTTAATGGTGCTTCTCTATCAGGAGACAGGTTTAACAATATTTATAGCTCATATCATTTTGATGGATCGAATGATTATATTGGTGGGTTTATTACTAACGCCACTAATAATTTTTCAATTTCAATATGGATATATGCACAAAGTTCTCATGAAATTGACAGTGAATCAACTTCAGGTACCGCTGGTATTTCTGGTCAACAGTGGATAATCTGTCCCCATCATGGCCAAAGTACCGGGGATTCAGGCATAGGTGTTTCCGCTGGAAACAATGGTATAAGTGTATATGAGCATGCATCTAGTTATATGCCTGCAACCCTTGTATGGAAAGGAACTTTAAGTGGATGGAATCATGTTACAATTGTGTATATAAATAAAACACCAAATCTGTATATCAATGGTGTTTTTATCAAATCAGGACTCACATCACCAAAAAATAATGTTTTGATAGGTAATCAGCAATTTGGAGGTAATTCTTATGGATATTATAAAGGGTATCTTGACGACATTCGTTTTTACAACCGAACACTTACTGGAGAAGAAATACATGAACTATATACTGAAAATTCTAATTCTTACAAATCAAATTTATCAAAAGACCTAATTGCCTACTATCCGTTCAATGGAAATTCGATTGATGAAAGTGGATATAATAATAATGGAACTGTTTACGGTGCCACTTTATCCGAAGATAGGTATGATAACGCAGATAGTGCCTACAGCTTTGATGGTGTGGACGATTATATCGGGAATTTTACAACTCACGCTCTTAATAATTTTACAATTTCTTTATGGATAAATACCAATACTCCCCATGAAGTTGACAGTGAATCGATTTCCGGTACCGCAGGTATTTCTGGCCAACATTGGATAACCTCTCCCCATCATGGCCAAAATACCGGGGATTCAGGCATAGGTGTTTCCGCTGGAAATAATGGCATAAGTGTATATGAGCATGCATCTGGTTATATGCCTGCAACACTCGTGTGGGAAGGAGCTTTAATTGGTTGGAATCATGTTACAATTGTTTATATTAATAAGACTCCTAATCTGTATATAAATGGTATTTTTGTCAAATCAGGACAGACTTCACCTAAAAATAATGTCGTGATAGATGACCAAAAGTTTGGAGGTATGTATTATGGTTATTTTGAAGGAAAGCTTGATGATATACGTATTTACAGCCGTGCATTAAATGAAGGTGAAGTCCATACTCTTTATAATGAAAGTAATACCTTCATACTTGCTACTATTGATCATAATAAAATAGATGAAAATTTAACTGATTTTCCGGTTCTTATTCATCTGGCTGAAGAAAGTGGAACTAACAGCTTTGATGCAGGGGCCCTGTTTGATGAACTTGCTGGATCAATAGACGATAATACTGTTCTGTACATTCATTCAGATGATGAAGATGGTAGTACAGAAATAACAGACAGTAGTACAAAGAATCATCCTGTAACAGTAAACGGAAATGTTCATCATGAAATAGATAATTCAAAGTTCGGAAGCAGCAGTATCTATTTTGATGGGAGTGGTGATTATTTAACAATTCCATATACTGATGATTTTAATTTAAGCAATGGTGATTTTACAATAGATGCATGGTTTAATTCGAATTCTTTCTCTTCCAGCCAAATAATAACATCAAAAGATACATATGGTTCCAACTATGACTGGTGCATCCAAATTGCAAGTGCGACGACGATACGGCTATATACAAATAGGACCATTTCTAATTTAAGTGTAACTGTACCAACAATGAATATAGGTGAGTGGTATCACGTTGCTATAGTGAGACACAATGGCACTAATACCATTTATCTTAATGGCGTTAGCTATGGTTCAAATACGATGGGTATTACAAATCATTCACAGAATTATGTTACAGTAGGATGTTCTAGCTGGAATAATCCTGAAATCTTATTCAACGGGTATATTGATGAATTACGTATATCAAAAGGTATCGCACGCTGGACAGAAAATTTATCACCGCCAGACAATCCATATAATGGGAGTAAAAGAAAATTTAAAATATATGACCAAAATGGAAAATCGTGCTTCACCGAGATAGAAAAGTGGGATGATAAAAATAAAGAGGCATGGTTATGGGTAAAAGTACCTGAGGTCAGTTCAACAGAAGATACAGAACTAACAATTTATTACGATAAAGAAATGACGGATCAGGATGTGAGGACTGTTTCTCAGGCTTCCGATGATTTCAATGACCCTGACGAGACAATACCAAAATCTTCGATGTGGTCGGTAGGTGGCGATGCAGAAATTTTAAATAATAAATTACATCTTTATGCATCTGGTACTAAAGAGTCTGTTGTATCAGAATGGGCTATTTCAGGTGATTTTGATATCCAGCATGATTTTGACTTAATACAAAATTTGCCTACTAATCAGTGGCTTCTGGTTCAAAAAGTCGTAACCAACGATGAAAGAATAATTCAAATAATGCGCCAATACAATTCAGGGGATAAATATACATTATCTTCCTATGATGGAACAACATGGCAAACAATTTCTGAAGTTCTCACGGATGATATCACTGGTAAGTTAAGGCTTAAACGCGTAAATGATATTTTTTATGCTTACTATTGGGACAATGGATGGGTCGAACTTGGTAATACAGAATCAATTGGAAACAGGCACTCTGATGACGTAAAAGTTGAATTATTTCTTAGAAGCTATGAGGATAATCCAGTAACCGAAGCATATATAGACAATTTTATAATTAATTCTGCTGATCGTATTAGTGGATTTATTGGCAAAACAGGTGAAGTTCCAGCACAAAATGTCTGGGATGATAATTTTGCTGCTGTATGGCATTTGCAAGATAATCCAAGGACAAATGTGGTATCAGTAAAACTTAATAATGAGGGCATGTCTCATACAGCTAATAATACCTTGAATGGAGATCCAAAAGATTGTTCAGATACTGGAACAGGTAATTACTGGCAATCCAGTCAA
>JAFGFM010000140.1 GCA_016931115.1 Deltaproteobacteria bacterium
GTATCACTTTTTAGTGTCATATTTATCATGCTTGTTTTCATGTGCCCTGTTACTGTAATGGCAGAGCCGGAAAATGAGGCGCTTAAGGCAAGGATAGAAAGGCTTGAAAAGGAATTAGGTGAATTAAAGGCCATCTTGACCCAAAAGAGCGCCAGTGCGGAAAATAAGGCTGCACCTGCTCAGGAGGCCCCAAAGGCCTCGGAGGGATTCAGCGTACAGAGTTATGGTTATATAAAACTTGATGCCGCATATAATGACAGCAGGGTAACAAACGGTAATTTTATTACATATGTGCCGGGCGAAGGTACAGTAGGTAATGATGACAGCCTGAATATCACGGCCAGGCAGAGCCGCCTGGGGCTTGATATTACTGCCCCTGATTATAAAGGCTTTAAGACAAAGGGAAAGGTAGAGATTGATTTTTATGGAGACGGCTCAGCCGCGCATGAAAACAAGGCAGAACCCATGCTGAGACAGGCATATCTTGAAACCACAAGAGGCGGGATGAGCATCCTTGCTGGCCAGTCATCTGATGTTATTTCTCCCCTTAACCCCTCATCCCTCAATTATACTGTGGGATGGGGTGCAGGCAATATCGGTTACAGAAGGGCCCAGTTACGTCTCAGCTATAACAAGAGCTTTGATGAATTTACAGGCCTTCTGACACAGATTGCCATTGCAAGGTCAACAGGGCTTACAAACGAAGACCTTGACGGAGGGGGCCAGAATGATGGTGATGATGCGGGTTTCCCCACGATCCAGGGAAGGCTCGCCCTTACAACAAAGGGGTTTGCAGGAAGAAAGAATGTAATAGGCATATCAGGCCATTTTGGCAGGGAAGAGGCAGACTGGGCAGGCGCTGAGACAGACCTTGATTCATGGTCAGCCAACATTGATTTTGTTATCCCTCTTTCAAAACGTTTTACATTGAGCGGTGAGGCATTCACAGGCGAAAACCTTGATGACTACTTTGGCGGTATACTTCAGGGTGTTAACACTACTACACGGGATGAGATATCAAGCAGAGGCATGTGGTCACAGATCAATTTTGCCCTTAACAAGGAGTGGCAGTACAACGCCGGGTTCGGTATTGATAACCCTGATACCGATGATATTAACCTCGCGAACAGGGATAAAAACAGCTATTATTTTGTGAATACCATGTTCAAGGTGCTCCCCATGCTTACCATTGGCTTTGAATACAGTTACTGGGAAACAGAGTATAAAGGCCAGAGAGATGGAACAGCAAACAGGTTCCAGACCTCTGCAATATTTACCTGGTAAAAATTATCAGAGCAAAAAACAAAGGGGCTAAAAATGCCCCTTTGTTTTTTTGCCCGAAATTGTAAAAGCCTCTTCTACAGATATCACGGCACAGAGGCCTTATAGATAGTGGCCTTTCCCTCTATATAATATCCACTGACAGCAGCAGGGATAAGCAGGGACATCCCCTTTTTTATATCAAGGGAGTTGCCATCAGAGGTGTCGATAATGGTGGCCTTACCCTCTGTGCACAGCATTATCTCAATACTCCTCTCCCCCTCTTTTTTATATATGGAATCCTTTTCAGGCAGGCTGATAAGAGAAAGGATAAATTCCTCTGAGCTGGTTTTATAAAAGGTCTCAAATCTACCATTGTTATTACCTGTAATCACCTGTGGTTTTCCAGGGACAAATGAAAGGATACGCATGAGCTCATCCTTATCAATATGTTTCTGTGTGAGACCTCCCCTGAGCACATTGTCAGAATTGGCCATTATCTCAAGCCCTGATCCTGATAAATATGCATGAAGTTCCCTTGCAGCCAGAAATATTGCCTCACCTGGTGCAAGCTTAAGCACATTAAGGTAAAGGGGTGAAAGCACACCAATGTCACATGGATATTCTATATTAAGCCTGTGCATCCATTCGTATGCGTTGTCTTTACTCCTTAATGGCTGAATGACCTTTATTGCATCATTAACAAGAGCGGCGGCTTTAGATTTTTCCATGTCCATAAGAAGCATGAAAAAGGCCTTTATTCCTGATTCATCAGGTTTTTCTTTTAGTATATGGGTAAACCCTTTGCCCAATATGCCTTCAAGGGGTGCACATAACCTTATGATCTCATCCGGCTCCCTGAACCCCTTAAGCGCCCACATATCGGTAAGCGCACATATAAGTTCCGGTTTATGGTTATCATCCCTGTAATTTCTGTTAGCCGCATCTAAGGGTATGAGGTTTATGTTTTCCCTTTTAAAACCTGCTTGGGCCTGGCCCTTATCAGGATGGGCCTGAATGGAAAGTGGTCTTGAGGCAGAAAGTACCTTGAACAGGAAGGGCATTTCTCTAAAGAATTTTTCTGAGACGGATTTACCCAGTATATCATCAGGACATTCTGCTATAAGCCTGTTCAGGGGGATCAAACTGTTATCAATCTTCACCATTGATGGCGCCTTTTTGTGTGCCCCCATCCACATCTCTGCCTGTGGCTTATTATACGATGGTTTTATTCCCAGCAGTTCTGGTATAAATGTCTCTGAACCCCAGGGGTATTCAAGTATCTCATTTTTTATAAGGCATATCCTGTTCATAAATGGCCCTCCGGCACCGGATTGGTAATGATCAGGCTCTTTACGAGATCGTAAGATCATCTCCTTTTATTATAAAAAAAGCCTTTTTTTAGGCATGTATATGTGCTAAAAACATGATGACCTATTTATTATGTTTTATTCGATATTGAAATGAAAAAGTCATATGTAAACACATTTTTTATTTAAAGACTACAGGTACAAGAGGGCCATTATTATGTTTATGCTTGCAAATGAAGAAACATACGCTGACGGGCAGGTTATTTTCAGGGAAAACAGCCCGGGTGACTGGGTATATATAATTCTTTCAGGGAATGTGGAGATATTCAGGACCATAGGTGATAAAAAATATGTATTAAGCAGCCTCAAGGCAGGGGATGTGTTTGGTGAGATGGCCTTTCTGGGAAGCTCCAAGCGGACAGCCTCAGCAGTTGCAGTGGGCAATACTGTTATTGCTGCCATAGACAGGGATACACTAGACAGGGAGTTCAATAAACTCTCATCGGATTTCAGGTTTATTTTAAAGACCCTGGTAAGCAGATTTACCAACATGAACGGCAGGGTATCAGAGTTGACATCAAGAGAAGAACAGAGGATCAAAAAGACCCTTTCCCTCTCTTATAAAGATCATGAAAGTTTTGTTAATGCCTATACCCACAATATCGGTAATGGTGGTCTGTTTATAAAAACAGCCAATCCGCTTCCTGAGGGAGAATCCTTTATTCTTAAACTTAAACTGCCCGGTGTTGAGGAGCAATTAAAGATCAACTGTGTTGTTGCATGGGTGAGCAGGGATGATAAAGAGCCTGGCAACCCTGCGGGCATGGGGCTGAAATTTGTTGATATGAATACAAACGAGCGTAAACTGCTTGAACAGTATATTGGGTCAATACTTGCCAAATAATCATTAATGAAGTTAATTAAGTATTATTGGATTCTATTGTTTTTTATTTTGATCAGGGCATTATACCTGCCTTTCTGCTATTTTATTCCTATACCTATTTAATTTTAATAAAAAAGGTATTTCTGCCGATAATCTATGTAAACAAGCATATTACATGCAATCTATAATAATTATCAGGGTTTACTGGCTTATGATAAACCTGTATTTAAGGTAAAAGGACAAATGATGCAAGGTATGACAACCGGGGATAAACTACTGGCGCAGGATGATATTGATGCCCTTCTCGGGCAGGCAGGTCTTGAAGGAGATTATGACTCAGGGAAGAAGGCTGAACTGCCTCCAAAGGCCCCTGTTAATAAATCCGCTGTCCGTTTCTCAAATGTAACTGAGGATGAAGTTCATGATACTATCTCCATTCTCCTTTCAAAGGCACTCCTTGACAGGGGTGAGGATCTGAAGATTATCTGGAATGCCATGGGCACCATTCCAATGGCAACAGGTTTTAATATGGTAATCGAGGATATAGAGTATGAAAGTCTTGGCGTTCTTAAGGAGCATCACCTTGTGGTAAAACAGAAGCCTGTTGAATAGTGTGTCTGA
>JAFGFM010000141.1 GCA_016931115.1 Deltaproteobacteria bacterium
AATAGAACCAATATGGTCTATTACCCCGGAATTATAATATTTTTTCCCTGTTGATATGATCTCCTTAAGGAGGTTTTCGCCTGATATCTTTGCATCCTTTTCCTTCATTATTACATTTGCGGCTATCCAGTATGACTCAATAAAGGTTTTCGCAAGGGCAGCAATAGATGGCAGCCTGTCAAACCCTGCCCTGGTTACCCTGAATCTACAGGTTTCAGGGATATCTGTAATAAACCCCTTTTCAATATAAGAGGCTGTTACTGAGTTAAACCTCTCTGCCGGTTTCAGGGCAGAATCAAAAAGAAACTCATTGGAAAAGGTGTCTGAAAGAAAATTGAATACAGATAGGGCTACTCCAGGGTTTGTATCCTCATCTGACTGGCTGAGCAGGGATATAGCCACAAGGGAATAATCTATAAAAAAATGGATAATGGTATTTTTGTAATATTCCAGGTCAAGTTTTTTATCATCCTTTATAAAATAAAACGGGTTTTCAGCTCCCAGGGGATCATTAACCTGTTCAATGACCTCCCTCTCTGTTAAGAGGGCAATCGCCTCATTTATGGAATTATCAATATCAGCGAGTCCCTCAAACAGCGGGCCATTTACCCTTTTTGCAAGGTAAATGAAGAGCTCAATTGTTTTTCTGAGTTCAGGCATGTAAAAACCTTTTCTATGTGACGTCAGGATTGCCGTGCTTACGATGGCAAGCGGGGTAATGAGCGTGACACTGTTAATGGAATGGGCTATGCCGGCAGCAAGCAGGTCTCTGTGTGACTCGCCTGATGGTTGCTGCTGCATCCATTCCTTAATGGAAAAGGGTTTATCAAAACGGATATATATTCTTCCATAGCTGCTTTTAAGAAACCGCCGCGCCTTTATAACCTGCCTGAAATTTTCGCTCTCCTTCTGTGCCCCGTCCAGCTCTTTAAGGTATGATCCCTCCTCAACCACTCTGTCATAAAGCACTGAAGTAGGTACAAATATAAGGTCATTACAGTAACCCTGTTCATAGGCCTCCATCAAAATGGATAAAAAGCCTGTCTTTGGCTGAACAAGTTTGCCGTTTCTGCTTCTACCTCCCTCTATATAGAACTGGATAGGGTGACCATCCTGCAACAGAGCCTTTACATAGCGTGAAAAGACCTCTGAATAGAGCTTTGCCCCCTGGAATGAGCGCCTTATAAAAAATGCGCCGCACTTCCTGAATATATGGCCCATTGGCCAGAATGAGAGGTTCTGGCCTGCCGCGATCCTCGGGATATGCATGTTGAAGTCATAGAGCACATCATTCAGTACCAGGTAATCAACATGGCTTTTATGTGATGGCACATATATGAGCGGCCCCTTCCTTGCCCATTCCCTTATAACCGCCAGCTCAGATGGGACAGTATCAATGCCATTAAAGATCTTTTTCCAGAGCCACTTCAGGATCATACGAAACAGGCGGACATATGAGCTGTTGTAGTCAGCAGCTATTTCGTCAAAGTACTTCCCTGCCATTTTCCTTTTTGCCCTGATCTTTTTTCTGTCATTTCCTGAGATCTTGTCTATAAGGGCGGTTATCTCCTTGTCTTTAAGGACGACTTCCTTGAGCTGCTGACGCGATTTCATGATAGGGCCAAGGATTATCCTCTTCTGGTTGTCTATCCTCCTTATCAGCTCATCCTTGAGTTCCAGTGCTATCTGGTCAGTGGATATCCCTTCTGGCTGATTTTCCAAATAAATCTTAAGGTTAACCGGTTCTGCAAAATCTATAAAGGTCGACTTTGGATGCCTGAAAAAAAGTATCATCTTCCTTATTGTACTCGGGTTATCCTTAAAGCCAAAAAATATGTCCTTCAGCCTGAAACCCTCTGTTTCAGGGGATCGTTTGAATAGGATCAGCTGCGGGACAATAAATATTGGGGTAGCCGATTTTTTCTGCTGCTCAATCAGAAAATAAAGATTATCGGTCTCAGAATAGATAAATGATTTGAGAAAACCAGCAGGGTCAAGGAGCGATACAAGCGACGGGGTCTTTCTCCTCAAGGCATTTTCATAAAAATGGGAATCAAATGGGTTTTGATCCCTTCCTGTACGAAGAAAAGCAGAGATGCGTGACAGTGTCACCTTTATCAGTGTCAATGCCGGCAGTATCAATGAAAGGTCCATACCAAAGGCTATCCTGGGGTATGGGAGGTTTCTCATCTTCAGGGTGAAATGGTATAGCAGGAAGTCAAGGAGCCCTTTATGTTTGATTGCATAAACAATAGTCCCTTCCTTCTGCAATACCCTTAATGGTTCCTTGAAGTTTTCATCCAGCTTAACCCTTCCCACAAGACGATAGAAGAACCACCATAGAAAAAGACCAGGTTTATAATCAAAAAAATAGGGGAAGTTATCGTTATTGATTAATTTATTCATTGCCCGGTATTGTTTCTCCTTTAAACATGTTTATGATACTGGCTGCAAAATAAAGTTATATTGACAAACATATGACTATGTACAAGAATATGAGTAACCTGAAAACAAAATAATTTCAAGGGAGATAAGAATGTTTAAACCAATGACCATATCCAAGCTGACAATGGACCCGATAACGAACAGTCCGATTGTTATTCTGAAAGAGGTCGATGGTGAAAAGACACTGCCCATCTGGATCGGGCTTATGGAGGCAACTGCCATAGCCAGCAAGATGGAAAAGATAGATTTTGACAGACCTATGACCCATGACCTTTTAAAGAATATACTTGATATGATTGATGTAAAGGTTGAAAAGATAGAGATCTGCGACCTTAAAAACAATGTCTACTATGCCCTTATTCACATTGCTCATAATGGCGGCCTGATGCAGGTTGATGCCAGGCCAAGCGATGCACTGGCGCTTTCACTCAGGGTAAATGCCCCGATTTTTGTGTCTGAAGATGTTATAGACAAGTCAAGGCATATTGATCTTATGAGCGCTGAACCGGAAGTAAAGACAGAAGAGGGCAAGAAGTGGCAGGAGATACTTGAAAACCTCAACCCCGAAGACTTCGGAAAATACAAGATGTAAAAAATGATGATAGACCTTCATACACATTCCATATTCAGTGATGGGGTACTGATACCGGCGGAACTCACAAGAAGATACGAGGCCTCAGGTTACAGGGCTATTGCCATAACAGACCATGTTGACCAGTCAAATGTGGATTTTATTATTCCAAGGATAATAAGGGTCGCAGAGGCGCTTAACATGTCTCAGTCTGTTACTGTCATACCCGGTATAGAGATTACCCATGTGCCTCCACAGCAGATTGCAGGTCTGGTAAGAGAGGCAAGGGCACTGGGAGCAAAAATAATTGTTCTGCATGGTGAAACAATAGTGGAACCGGTTGCGCCAGGTACAAACCGGGCAGGTATAGAGGCAGGCATCGATATACTGGCCCATCCAGGTTTAATAACACCTGACGAGGTAAGGCTTGCAGCAGAAAAAGGGGTATCTCTTGAGATAACATCAAGGTCAGGCCACAGCCTTACAAACGGTCATGTAGCTAGACTTGCCCTGGACAAACGCGCCAGAATGGTTCTGGATTCAGACTGTCATGAACCTGGAAATATTATATCAGAGGCCTTTGCAGAAAAGGTTATCACTGGGGCAGGGCTGCCCGATGGCTTTTTATCTAAACTGCTGGCAAATTCACGCAGTCTGGTTGAAAAAGCAGGATACGCCATATAGCCTTTTGAATTCAGGCTATGATAAATTGTTTAAAAAATACCAACTTGACTCATATCATTATACGCATATATTTTAGTAAATAAGATAATATATTTTAAAACCACGGAGGACACGGAGATTTTATTATAAAGCTTTTCTCCGTGCTCTCCGCCTGTCCCGCTATAGCTTCAGCGAAGGCGGATGTACTCCGTGGTAAATTATAACATTTTATTTTATATTACACTGAATTTTAGAAATATATTACTAAGATGAATGGCAAAATGAAAAAACGACACATTTTCAATCTCACAGGCATACTGATTGTACTTTTATGGGTAGTGATGCTCTCTATCCTCTTTAAGAATAACTACCTTGACAAAGATCCTGTTCAGTCTGCTGCCATTAATGCTGAGGCTGGTGAGGCAAGACAGAACTGGAAGGAGATATTCCTTAATAAT
The DNA here is from genome assembly GCA_016931115.1 of Deltaproteobacteria bacterium. GTDB lineage: Bacteria > Desulfobacterota > DSM-4660 > Desulfatiglandales > HGW-15 > JAAZBV01. The sequence goes on from JAFGFM010000141.1 coordinate 4,138, forward strand.
AAAAAGGTTGGATATGCTGTAACCGCCCTTAGACCATTTGAAGGGGGTTACTACATACAGGATGAGCTGTTCCTTAAACTGAACCTCATGGGCTTTGAAAAGGGGCTCTACACCATTACCCAGTCCAGTGTGGATGAAGGCTTCCGCATGAAAAATTTCTTTTTTAAGATGAACTCTGGTGTTGTAAATTACAGGATCACGGGAAAGGTGGAGGGAAACCTGCTTAAAATAACTACAGGAACAGGCAGGAGGGGAAAGGTAACAGAGATAAAACTGAATGAGGTCCCTGTTATAAGCAGCGGCATTGATCATATGTTTAGAAATATTAAACCTGTTCCCGGTGAAAGTTTTAATACAACATTTTTCGATCCGGCAACAATGACTCAGAGGCAGGCCATCTTCAGGGTCATTACCAGAGAAAAAATCAAAATCAACAATATTGAGTATGATACCTTCAGGCTGGAAGGGGATGTCATGGGCGCGAGGCTCAATTTCTGGGTCGATATGAATGGCGATATCCTTAAGGAGCAGAGTATCATGGGGTTAACAATGGTAAAGTCCAGCCCTGCCAATGCGCCGCTCAATATTGAAGATGGTGCAGAGGACTTCTATGAGGTTACTGCTGTGCGTACCGATAAAAAACTTCCTGATACAAAAAGATTAAAAGGACTTAAAATCAGGCTTAAAGGTATTGAAGAGACAGGGTTTGATCTTGCCGCTATTTCAAATGAAAGACAGAATTATGATAATGGCATCGTCACTGTCACAGTAGAAGAGGGGCCTTTCAGGGCAGATTACAGGATACCCTATTCAGGCGAAGAGCCTGAGATGAAAAAATATCTTGCACCGGAGTATAATATAGAAAGCGATGAGGATCTAATTATCAGTAAGGCACAGAAGATAGCCGGCAAAATTAAAGACCCTGTTGCTATCTCAAAAAGGATGATGGAATGGGTCTATACTGCCATTGAAAAGCGGCCTGTCATGAGCATCCCCAGCGCAGCAGAGGTGCTTGAAACAATGACAGGCGACTGTAATGAACATGCAACACTTTTAACCGCCCTGTTAAGGGCTGTGGGCATACCGGCAAGGATATCAACAGGCCTTGTGTATACAAGAGAAAATTTTTATTATCACGCATGGGTAGAGGCATATACAGGGGAGTGGATTACAATTGACCCAACTATGAACCAGTTCCCTGCTGATGTTTCGCACATAACCCTTTTACGTGGGAATATAGATAAACAGGTGGAGATCATGGCAGTAATAGGTAAACTTGCTATCGAGGTAATAGACTTTGAATATTATTGAACTAATCAACCTTACAAAGAGGTACAAGGGGTTAAGGGCTGTAGACAGTATCAGCCTCAAGGTAAGGGAGGGTATTGTATTTGGTTTCCTTGGGCCAAACGGCGCAGGAAAAACAACAACCCTGAGGATGATGGCCGGTATTCTTCAGCCTTCGGAAGGAAAGATCATCATCAATAATATGGATCTAAAAGAAAACCCTGAGGAGATAAAAAGGATAACAGGTTTTATACCTGACAGGCCATTCATATATGAAAAGCTTACAGGGATTGAGTTCCTTCGCTTTATAGGGGGGCTTTACGGCCTTAAAAGGGTTATGGACCTTGAAAAGAGGATTATGGAGCTCCTAGAGATCTTTGAGCTTGACCACTGGTGTGATGAGCTGGTTGAGAGCTATTCACACGGCATGAAACAGAGGCTTGTCATGTGTTCTGCCCTGCTCCATGACCCGAAGGTGCTGATAGTGGATGAACCCATGGTAGGGCTTGACCCCAGGGGAGCAAGGCTGGTCAAGGATATATTCAGGAATGAGGCCAAAAAAGGAAAGACTGTTTTTGTATCCACCCATTCACTTGATATTGCCCAGGAGATCTGTGACGAGGTGGCTATAATACAGTCAGGAAGGATAATAGCAACGGGAAGCCCTGATGAGCTTAAAAGAAAGGCCGGTGTGGACGGCAACCTTGAGAATGTATTTTTAAAACTTACAGAAGGGTCAATGCTAGCACATGAAAAATCTCTTTCTGCTTCTTAGCGTAAGGATACTGGCAGTAAAAAACGGCATCTCTTCAGCAGAACCGGGGGCCAGGAAAAAGGCTATCGTCATGATTGCAGTAGGGCTTGGCTTCTGGACACTCATGTTTGTGCTGTCATCAAGGGTGCTTTCCTATTTCAGATCAACAGAGATTATAGGTGATATACTTGCCAATTATCTACTCTCCATGGTTTTTCTGACATTTTTCGGCCTGCTTATTTTCAGCAATATAATCACCTCACTTTCAAACCTTTATCTCTCTAATGATCTTGAGCTGTGCCACTCATCGCCAGCAAGCCTTGAAGAGGTTTTTATCAGCAGGGTGATCTTTACACTGTTTGACAGTTCATGGATGGTGGTCATATTCGGGCTTCCTGTCATGATGGCCTATGGATGGGTATTTAAGCCGGGGCCCTTGTTTTATTTTGACCTGTTTCATCTTGGGCTTGCCCTGGCCATAATTGCCTCTGCAGCAGGTATTTTTGTTACTGTGGTTATGGTAAGCATATTCCCCGCCCAGAAGACAAGGGACATTATCATGATATTCATGGTCTTTGCTGTTATAGCCCTATACCTGATGTTCAGGCTGATAAGGCCTGAGCGGCTGGTTGATCCTGATACCTTTTTCAGTATAATGCAGTATGTGAGTGTGCTTGAGGCGCCTGACCACCCATTTCTACCCACAAACTGGATCACTGATGTGCTCTGGAGCCATATAAGCCGCAGGGAAGGGGAGAGTAACCTTTTAAATATCATGCTGTTATGGTCAACAGCACTTGCACTTATGGTAATAAATATATGGATGGCAGGGGCAGTCTATTTTGGCGGTTTCTCAAAATCACAGGAGGCAAAGAGGCGAAGGGCAGGGAAGGGGTTCCTTGATATGGCTGTAAGGCTGATGAAAAAACCAATGGGAGATGATGACATCGGGGCGATACTTGAGAAGGATGTGCGGATATTTTTCAGGGACAATACCCAGTGGTCTCAGCTGTTGCTCCTTGGAGCCCTTGTTGCGGTCTATCTCTATAATTTCAGTGTCCTGCCCCTTGAAAGAAGCGCCATCAGGCTCGACTTTCTGCAGAACACAGTGGCCTTTTTAAACCTGGGGCTTGCCAGTTTTGTGCTTGCATCCATATCTGTAAGATTTGTGTTCCCGGCTGTGAGCGCTGAGGGGAGGTCCTTCTGGATCATACGAAAATCACCCCTCTCCATAAAAAGATTCCTTGTGGGGAAATATCTTATCTATATATTTCCTATGCTTCTTCTGGGGGAGATACTCATAATAGCAACCAACCGGCTTCTTGATGTATCACTCTTCATGATGATCCTATCTTCAGTCACCATGTTTTTCAGTGTGTTTGCCATCGTATCTCTTGGCATTGGCCTGGGTGCCCTTTATCCAAGATTTAAATATGAGAATATCACACAAGTCTCAACCGGTTTTGGGGGGCTTGTTTACATGATTATAAGCGCCCTTTATATGGCAGTTATCATCATGCTTGAGGCAGGACCTGTATATATCTTTTTCAACACAGATCTTTATAAGAGATCAATAACATCCGGGGAATGGGTGATGATTTCAGGCTCATTTATTCTTGTGATTGCAATAACTCTATTTACCATATATAAACCCATGAAAATGGGAATAGAAGCGCTTAAGAAAATTGAATAGCATTCGGGGATTTGTCATATGTTCAATCATGAGTATGTGGGGAATATACATGTTCACTCCAGCCTTTCTGACGGCAGGGGCAGTTATACTGAAATAGCTGAAAAGGCATCCAGAAACGGGATTGATTTTATCTGTTTTAACGATCACAGTCATATGAATAAAAGATTCAGCCTTGAGGAAGAGGGCCTTTACGGAACTAAACCATTTGCACTTCTGATAGGGGCTGAGATAGGTAAAGATAGCCACCATTACCTTGCATATGACATAAAGACCCTCCCTGACTGTGAAGAGGCATCACCCCAGGAGGTGATAGACAGTGTCAATGAGCAGGGAGGTTTTGGTTTTATGGCACACCCCTTTGAAAAGGGTATGCCCTTCATGGAGAAATCCGTTGCCTACAGGTGGCATGACCTTTCAGTCACTGGTTTTACCGGTATATGTATCTGGAATTTTTCATCAAGGTGGAAGGAACGGGTTAAATCAATATTCCACGGCCTGTTTCATCTCTGTTTTAAGGTGCAGGCACTAAAAGGGCCAAGCCGTGAAACCCTTAACTACTGGGATGAACTCTGCCAGAAGAGAAAGGTGGTTGCTGTTGGCGGGTCTGATGCACACGGGACCGTGTTTAAACTCTGGTTTTTAAGGGCGACATTCCTCTCATATGGCTTTCTACTTAATACCATTAATATCCATATATTTCTTAAAAAACGTTTTTACAAGGATTTTAATGCTGCCAAGACAGATATATATGAGGCCATGAAGGCGGGGCGGCTTTTTATTGCAAATGACAGATTAGCCCCTGCGAGGGGTTTTAAATGCTATCTTTTGTCTGATGATGGCTCTGACCTTTTGATGGGAGAGGAAGATACATTCAGGAGCGAGGGGAATTTGCTGGTAGAGCTTCCTTCAAAGGGAGAGATAAGGGTCATACGTAATGGTGAGACAGTTTACAGGCAAAGGGGTATGGAGGCTGTATACAGTGTAAAGGAAAAGGGTGTGTACAGGGTTGAGGTGTACAGGTATGTTTCTGTGTTTGGATGGCGACCATGGATATTTACCAACCCGGTTTATTTGAGATAAGCTCAAAGCTGAAAGCTGAAAGGCGAATAGTTAAAAATTCAAGATTCAAGATTCAAGATTCAAAGATGAAAAGATGAAAAGATTTTGTATGATATTAAATATAGCTTGACATAACTCCATCATATTATTAAAAAAGCCCTTTATAATTGCCTGGGTGGTGGAATTGGTAGACACAAGGGACTTAAAATCCCTCGGGACCTAGTCCCGTACGAGTTCAAGTCTCGTCCTAGGCACCATAAATAATCAAGGGAAACCCGTTTAACGGGTTTCCCTTTTTTCTTAGTGCTAGATTTCATAAATTCAACGATATAACACAGATCGTTTAATTCACCACAGAGACACAGAGTTCACAGAGGTTTAATTAATATTTCTCCGTGTTCTCCGTGGTGGAAATATAAATATCTACAGAGATAAGTACTATTCACATGCAGGCTCATCAGGCCAGCCCATGGTCTTGTATGTCTTGCTGTATTCAAAATATGCCTGTATCCATACAACAAGGCCATTATTAATTTTAAACATATGAAAATCAGGCCATGAATTATTGAAAAGCATATAGGCAACAACAACCCCTGCCTCTTCATCTACAAGAAAGCGTCTTTTGCCATGTGTTTCGGTCATGTCGGCAAAACCCTCTGGAGAGCAGTCGTGTTTGGGCATTATCACATTCTGATTCATTCCGCCCTTTGTTGTTATTGTGCCGTTCTCCCACCTGTCACAGAACCCTGAATAGGCAAGGTCAGATACCACACGCTTTTTATCCTTTACGAACAGTTCAAAATAATCATCTGCCACCGCTATCATTGCAAGTCGTGAGCTGCGCTGCTGCGGTGGAAGGGGCTCTTCCCAGTCCTGGTATGCTGTATCGAGTATGGCCTTGGGATTAAGTACCTCTTTACCGCGCACTACAATGGCCTCGATCTCAGAGATCTTCTCTTTTTCCACCTTAAGCCGCACACCATAAAGGACCTGCTTGCCATTTTCCTCGATAATGGTCTGCGTGTGAATCCCGCATTTTTTGGTATCAACCATTGTGCGTTTAAATATGACCTTACCGGCTGTCTCCCATGTGCCCTTTCCTGTTGCCACATCTATACCGTTCTCAGTGTACCTTGCATTTGAGGCAAGAGGCGCAGCTGATGGATTATGTGTTTCAAGTGATGTTAAAAACTGGGTTGTGATGGCCTTTAAACCATCCCGTGTGCATTCGGTCTCGGCAGAGGTATAAGAAGCGCTTAACCCGATAGTTATAAATATAACTGCCACTGCTACAATGGCCCATTTCTGTATCCTTTTCATACTTTAACCCTCCTGATTTGTTTGTTTTATTGTGATGGGAAAACTGCTAATTCGATTTATGAACATAGGTCGGGGATGTTTTTGTGTCAAGAAAATTTAAACAGGATTATCTCTTCAGGTTCGATCCAGATATAAGTCTGTAACCTTTCATGTCTTCAATCGTTATATAGCCAGAATTAACCTTTTAACAGGTGCAGGCAAATATCCTGTACCGGATATAGATCAAGGAGGTCTAAAATGACGAAAAAATTATTGGTAGTTTCAATGGTTGCAGTTTTTATGTTTTCTTCCTTAGCATTTGCAGGAGGGAAGGGTAATGGAAAGGTATATTTAGGCTCAATCGGTAAAGGAGTAGTTACCCAGAGCCAGATTAAGAGCAAGACACAGATCAGAACACAGTCACGCCTTAATACAAACAAGGGTACAGCTGTAAAAAACGGGACTGGGGATATGACCAGGGACAGGATTCAGAAACGCGATGGATCATGTAAATAGTAATTCACACCAGAGAGTCCCTCTTGAATCAATTCATAAATAAGGCCGGGATCAGCTCCCGGCCCTGGTAATTATTTAACATGGAGGCGTAAAATGAAAAAGATAATTATGATTCCGGTAATTTTACTTTTTACTGTTTTGACATTCAGCCCTGCTGGAGCAGGAAACGGTCCCGGACCGGCTCCGAACTCAGGGGATGGTATACCTGATGGCAGTGGATATCCTGCACCCCCTTCTCCCGGCCCAAATGGAAATTGATTTTCAGCATTTAGTTTTCGGAAAAAAACAGGCGTGTTAAAAAGCACGCCTGTTTTCTTCATGAAAAATCGTAATTACAAATATCGATAAACCGCAACATGAAAGAGATTTTCTACTGTCTTTAATGCTAAATTATTAGTGTCTAAAGTAAAACAAGGGAACTGTTTTATACAAAAATAATAAGGCCTTCTGCGCCGTCATGCCCGTGGAGACGGGCATCCAATTAAATTAGTTTTTTATTTTTAAATGGATTCCCGCCTTCGCGGGAATGACGAACACAGGCATTTACTACTATATTTTTTATTAGCGCAATGGGTGAGTCCTTTTCTATCATCATCGGGGCGACATGTTAATCTCAATATCGATGAATCCTCTATCTTCCGCCTCTCCCGCCGCCACCTGAACTACCGCCTGAACCTCCTGCCCCTCTCATACCACCGGAACCTGCACCTCCTGATGTGCCTCCTGAACCTCCCATACCTGCTCCATTACCAAAACCATTTCCATAAGCGCCTGTTCCCCCTGAACCTGTGGAATTCATATAACCATGCCTCCCCATTTCATCCACCGATGTGCCTGCATTTATTCCCCTGATAAATGCCTCTGTTATTTCAGAGGGATTGTGATTTGCCTTTACCTGATTGATAAATGCCTTTTCAAGGCTTTTCATCTTATTATGGTCATAACCATTTTTTATTGCAGTCTGTATGGTATTTGCCACTGATCCTGACCTTGCACCTGTACGAGCCATGGTCTTTACTGTCGCAAGGGTCTGGGTTTTAAGGGATGATTTTTCTTTTGTTTGAATCTGAACCTGATCCAGCATATCGCCTATTGTTTCTATATCTGTGCCTGTCATACCGGCAGCAAGAGATTCAACAATATCTTCGGTCAGTGCATCAGTCTCTTCTTCACTGTCAGTCATGCTGTATGCATACTGGGTTGCACTCTTATATCGTTCCTTAACCTTTTCCATTGCCATGATGATATTCTGGCTCTTCACACGCTTTCCTATGCCTTCATGCAGTTTGTTCATCAGAGGTTCTACTGGAAGCCCGTTTTGTTTGGCATCTCCAATCACCTCATATGCCTTTACCATCTGCTCTTCTGTAAATTTGTTCTGAAGCATTGCTTTAGTCATCTTCACAACCCCCTGGCTTTCAACCCCAAGGCGAATGACCTCTCTTGCCCTCTCTTTGATCTGAACAGGGGCATTAACAGGGAGTTCATCATCCAGCACATCAGCTGCCAGTATAGAAGGCAGAAAAAGCACCAGGAACAGACCCTTTATAATTTTTTTTGCTATATCCATTTTATCCTCACGATTAAAACTAATAAATTCCTGAAAACGATTTTTTAGATGATCACTGCATCCCAAGTAGCGGGATATAAACACAATTCACTGAACCGAAATCATCCTTTTCCTTCATGCTGCATTCAGGAATAAATACCTCTCCATCTATTACATAAAAATATTTAAACTCCGCGTCAGCCGGAAGAACTGCCACCCACAAGCCTGATTCTTCTTTTTGCACCGCCCTTGGTGCATACTCATCAAGGGAGCTATGTAAATAGACCTTTTCCGCATCATTATCCTTAAGATAGATATGGAGTTTCTGATCAATAACCTTATACTGTTGAACAGCACATCCAGTTGAACATAACAGAAATCCTGATAAAAATATGGGGAATATCTTCATCCCTATGCCTCCACCACGAGGACAGAGTTTTCACTGCCGAAATCATCCCTTTCCCTTAACAGTATAGTCGGGTCAGCGATCTTTTTGTCACCCCCTACTATAAAAACATACTTGTGCTCTCCCCTTGCAACATCCAGTTCTATCTCCCAGTAGCCGCTGGGGCCAACCATCTTCATGGGTACACTGTTCCAGTTTGTAAAACTCCCTGCGATCTGCACATTTTGAGCCTCTGGCATGTAGACAACAAATCTCTTTGAGACAGATTCAACGCTGGTTTCCGGCCTGTTTACAGGTATCCTGCCTGCAATAAAAAGAAGCAGAAGCACAGCTACAACCCCGAACTCCGCTACCCTGAAATAGGGGCGCAGAAACCGGAGATTGAATATCCCGGATTTCTCTTTAAGAGATATCTTCGGTACTGCTTCAACCACATCAGCACAAAGCAATTTTTCCTGCTCGAGAAGATCAACAGCCACAGAATAAAACGGCTCTTCATGGTGAACCCTTTTGACAAAATCTATCTTTTCATCCAGATTCAGCTCATCATCAATATACAGGCTGATAGAATCATTCATGATCAATCCCCTTCACTTAAAAATTCCCTCAGTTTTAAACGTGCCCTGTGCACCCTGATCTTTACATTACCCTCATTAATACCCACAATGGATGCGATTTCTGTATATTTCAGCTCTTCAGTTAATACGAGGGCCAGGAGCTCCCTTTCATCAGTATCAAGCCTTTTCATTGCGTTAATAACCCTCCTGTATTCCTGTTTAACCCTGTATTCATTCTCAATGTCCGCATCCTGATCCGCTGTATCCTGTTCAAGCGCTGTCTTTCTTTTTTCCCTGCGAGTAAAATCAATAAATACATTACGCGCTATCGTGTAAAGCAGTGAACTATTCAGGGTTTTATCCCTGTACTTCTCAAGACAACGTAAAAAACTCTCCTGCATAATATCCATGGACAAATAGTAATCGCCTGTCATCCGCATCAGATAGGAAAACAGCCTGTTTTTCTGTTTCTTATAGAAGTCCTGGAAATTTTCCATTTGCTTTTTTAACGTTTAAAAGGCCAAAAGGTTACATCCAAGTTTATTTTAAATCCTATTTTTCACCCTGTATAACCTTAACCGCATCCTTTGGTATAAAGAATTTGTTTATCTCATTGATGAAAACCGATACGCCTTTTGTAGTTACAGTGTTACCGCCATCCATCACAATGTTTTTATTTACCGGGACCCTGAAATTACCTGTCTCAAAAATACGTCCTGTCTTATCCTCTATAATCTTTGAACCAGGGAATACACTTAATGCGTCAACAAACAGCTTATTCCCCACGAGATTAAGGTCAATATCCATCATCTTTGCCAGGTTAAGGGCTATATCTGTATTGTCTATATTTCCCCTGAAGGGGCTGTGATTCTCAGGGGTATATACCCACAGGGGAACATCCACACCTGAATGGCCCCCGGTTGTCCACCCGATTATTGTGAAGTTATTTGAGATATAGTCAGCAACACCATATGGATATTTATTTAATTTAACTATCTCTTCAGCCTGGGCATCGTTAAGGGTAAGTTTCCATTTTGTTTGAAAAAGCCCCTGTATCTCAGGAACTGTTGCATTATTATCTTTGTAAGCCAGTTCGAGCAGGCCCTGAATAGTAATCTCTGCATTTTTCAAAGGTGTTATAAGGGTATCAACTGTAGTATTGGAATATTTACGCCCCATCTCACTGTTGTTGCCAATGCTTAAGCCCCCTGTGTCATGGTCAGGAAAGATCACCACTATGGTGTCATTGTTCTTTTTTGCAAAATCTACAGCAACGCCTACAGCTTCATCAAAGGCAAGAAACTCTGTCACCATATAGGCAGGGTCATGTGCATGTCCTGCATAGTCCACCTGGCTCCCTTCAACCACCATTAAGAAACCCTTTTCATTGGTTGAAAGTATCTCAATCGCCTTTTTTGTCATCTCTGCCAGGGATGGCTGCGTCGGGTTGAGTTCATCCCTGTCCATGTCAGGCACAAGATCAGTGTCATTAAAAACCCCCCACACCTTTTCGCTATTAATACTCTGCAGTTCATCCCTGCTGCTTATTATGCTGTAGCCCCTGCTCTTGAGTGTATCCATCAGGTCCTCAGTATCTTTTCTGGTACCTTTCCAGCTCTTTCCATCCTTGGTTTCAAATGATTGCCCTTCAGGTAAAAGATGCACCATACCGCCTCCAAATGCCACATCCAGATTCTGGTGAACCATCTGTTCCATGATGTCATCCGGCATAAAGCGTGAAGATGAGTGGGCTGCAAAACCGCTCGGGGTCGCATGGGATATAACGCTTGTCACAACAACGCCTGTTGATCTCCCTGATAATTTTGCCCCCTCAAGGATAGTAGGAAGGGGAAAATATGGCGGAACCTCAGGAGTAACCCCGGGCATAAGATCTTCGGCGCGGGGCGCTACCCCGATAAAGCTTGAAGTGGTCTTGTGGCCTGTTGCAAAGGCAGTGGCCGCTGCAGCAGAGTCTGTAATAACCGAATTGGCAGAATATGTCCTGACAGAGCCTGTATGGAGTTTATCAAGGTTTATATCCGCGCCTTTATAAAGGCGGGCAAGGGTCTGTATGCTCATGGAGCAGCCGTCAGGCACCATGACTATGACATTTTTAAATTTTATTTCTGAGTCTTTAAGGTTTTTTCCAGTAATAGTAATGTGGCTAGTACACCCTGAAATAGACAGGATAAGTATAAGAACAGTGAAAAGATAAAACCGGTTTACATTCATTTTTATATCATTCTCCTTATTTAAGATCATTCATTAAATAAACTTATTATTGATTATGTCAACCCCATAAATATCCTTGCAAAGAGATACAGGGTACAATAAAAAGAGATATTTTCTTCATGTCAGGATATTTTTATGAAATATTTTCTTTTACTCCTGTTCTGGACACTGTGGTATGTGAACTTTACTGCCAAATCCATCACCTCACCACTGATGCCACTGATAGAGGATGAGTTTGCCATTACCCATGCAATGGCAGGCGTGCTTTTCTTCTGTTTCTGGATAGGGAACACCATATCAGTGTTTTATGCAGGCTTCATGTCACTTAAGATAGGTTACAAACGCTCCATCCTGGTCTCTTTTTACGGGATGACCATTGCCTTTATAATGCTGCGCTTTTCAACATCATATATATCATTTGCCTCAATTGCTTTTCTTTTGGGGCTCGCTTCAGGCATTTATCTGCCATGCGGGATACCTCTTATCACAGCGGTCTTCAGCCGCGACTCCTGGGGCAAGGCCATATCGGTGCATGAGACAGCAGCAGGTTTCAGCATGCTTACTGTCCCCTTTATAATCACCCTGATCATATCAGTAATGAACTGGAAGGATGTATTTTGGATCATGAGCGGTGTATGCCTTTTTACAGGAGTTCTATTTCATATTGTCTCACCTGACCCCAGGCCTGAAAAGGGTAAAAAGGGCGGGATGATGGAGATTGTAAAAAGGAGGGAGTTCTGGATCATGACTGCCCTGTGGAGTTCATGCGCCATTGCCAGCATGGGTATATACAATATTATTCCCCTGTTTCTGGTCAAGGAAAGGGGCATACCGATAGAGACTGCAAATACCATCTTTGGTATTTCAAGGATCGGCGGTTTTATATCCATGATCTCTGTAGGTTTTATAATAGACCGGTTTAATCTCAAAAAACTGCTTTTTGTACTGCTTCTTGCAGCGGGCATTACAACAATGGCCATAGCCGTTATCAGTGCCCCCTGGCTCTTAAGCACAGTACTATTTCTGCAGGCGACCTTCAGCGTTGTCTTCTTCCCCGCAGGGCTTGTTGCCATATCAAGGCTTACAACATTGAGTGAACGAAGTGTCTTTACAGGAATACTTATGAGTATGTCAGGGATTATAGGGCCTGGTCTTTCACCCATAGTCTTAGGTGCCATAGCAGACAGATGGAGCTTTCAGGCAGGTATACTCGGTTCAGGGGTGATTATTGTCGCGGCATGTCTGCTTGTGGGGAAGCTGAAAGAGATTTAAGATTCAAAATTCAAAATTCAAAATTCAAGATTCAAAATTAAAGGAGAATAGATATGGATATTATGAAACGGATTGACCCGGAGCTTGCTCCGGCTCTTGAGATGATCCCTGCGGATGGTTCTTTAAATTTTGATGACATAAACGCTGCGAGGAAGATGAGTGATGAGATTTTTGGCCGGATGGTCTCCATGATGCCGGTTGTTAAAGGTGTTATATCAAGGGATGTAACTATACCCGGTCCAAAGGGGGCGCCCCATATTACAGCAAGGGTATATACCCCTGAAATAGGTTCGGGTAAAAGGGCGGGCATGCTCTGGATACATGGCGGAGGGTATCTGCTTGGGGACCTTACTGCGGATGATTACACCATGCGCTCGATGTGCGTAAACACCGGGTGTGTTATGGTATCCACAAACTACAGGCTTGCGCCTGAAAACCCATTTCCTGCGCCTGTTGAAGATTGCTATGCCAGCCTAAAATGGATGGTAAATAATGCGGATGAGCTTGGTATAGATAAAAAAAAGATTGCCATAGGAGGAGGGAGCGCTGGCGGCGGGCTTGCAGCCGGGCTTGCGATTATGACAAGGGACAGGGGAGAGATAGCCTTATCGTTTCAGCTCCTTATTTACCCCATGATAGATGACCGCAACATTACTCCTTCAAGCCATGCCATAACAGACCTGCGTACATGGGACCGTGAAAAGAATATCTTTGCATGGAAGGCATACCTGGGTAATTCTGCAAAAGAGGGTATTGTCTCACCATATGCGGCTGCCGCAAGGGCAAGGGACCTGTCAGGTCTGCCGCCAGCCTATATAGCTGTAGGTGAGCTTGATCTGTTTCTTGATGAGAATATAGAATATGCCCAGAGGCTTTTGCAGGCAGGTGTTCCGACTGAGCTGCATGTATACCCCGGCGCCACACATGGTTTTGATTCGATTATTTCCGCCTCTGTCTCAAAGAGGTTTATTGCAGAAAGGGATAATGCGGTTATAAGGGCTTTGAAATAAGGTTTTGCCTCCTACTGGTGTAGAGAAGGGTTTTAAATCCGTCTCTACGGAGGATTATACAGCATCTGAAAATGGTGGTCGAAGATACATATTTTTACCACGGAGAGCACTGAGGTCACGGAGAAAAACAGAAGATAAAAATCCAGAGCCTCTGGTGTCCTTAGTATATGCAGGGAGTAATTTTGTAGGGTCAGGTTTTATACCTGACCGGTAATAATGGCTTGAACCAATAAAATCAGGTCAGGGATAAACCCCAACCGTACGAAAACTGTAACAGAAAATATGTTTCCTTCTCCGTGTACTCCGTGGTGAAAGATATTTTATACGGACAGTTAGCTGCAAGCTGATGGTTGACAGCTGAATGCTATACCCCACCTATCTTTTTTTCTTAAATTTATTGCCCTTTGATGGGTTCCGGTCTTTGCCGCTTTTCTTCTCTGCGTATTCCACATTTATCTCCCTGCCATCTATTTCAGCGCCCTTCATGGAGTTCAGCACTTTGTCCGCCACACTTGAATCCACCTCAAAAAATGAAAACTCCCTCATGATATCTATGGCGCCTATCTTCAGGGAAGGTATTTCGGCTATGCTGCAAATGGATTTTACAAGGCTCTTTTTGGTCAGGTCATCCATAATGCCAGCGTTCATGAAAAATCTCTTTAATTTTCCGGGGGTGAGATTCCTCTGCCTCTCTTCACCTCTTGATGAACCCTTGCTGACTTCCCTTTGTTTCGCCAGAGAGGCGTTTATGTCCTTTGAATCCCTGTAATACTCCAGAAACCTGTTGAACTCTAAAGAGACAAACCTCTGGATCAGCTCCTCCTTTGAAAGCCCTTCAAGGGTTTCAAACACAGGCGGCAGAAATGGGGCTATCTCTTCATAATCCACATCAACCTCTACCATCCTGTTTATCATTGCATAGAGCTGCTTTTCACAAACCTCATAGCCGCCCGGCACCTTTGTATAGGTAAACTTAATGCCGGAGCTCTTTTCTATCTGTGTAACCTTGAATTTTTCCTTCAGGTTGGTGATAACTATGGATGTGCCTGATTTACCCGCCCTTGCGGTTCTGCCGCTCCTGTGGGTATAAATTTGCGGCTCATCAGGGAGCCTGTAGTTTATAACATGTGTTATCTCTTTTACATCAAGGCCCCTTGCCGCAACATCTGTAGCAACAAGTATCTGGAGTGTCCTGTTCCTGAACCTGTTCATTACATGATCCCTTGCTGCCTGTGACAGGTCGCCATGCAGGGCATCAGCATCATAATTATCTTTTATAAGCTTTTCCGCTATCTCCTGGGTCTCCATGCGTGTGCGGCAGAATATTAGGCCATATATGTCAGGTGAAAAATCAAGTATCCTCTTTAATGCCTGATACCTGTCCTTTTCATGGATAATATAATTGAGGTGTTTTATATTGATTGCGCTCTTATTTTTTCCACCCACTGTGATAGTTACCGGGTCATCCATGTACTGCCTTGTAATTCGCGCCACCTCGTCAGGCATGGTTGCAGAAAAGAGCCATACCCTTTTATCATCGGGCGTAGATCCAAGTATGGCATCAAGGTCCTCCTTGAAACCCATGTTAAGCATCTCATCCGCTTCATCCAGAACAACGTATGATACCCCGGTCAGTTTGACCACTTTCCTGTTAATAAGATCAAGCAGCCTGCCAGGTGTGGCAACAATAATCTGCATCCCCTTTTTTATCTCCCTGATCTGGTTTTCCATGCTTGCCCCGCCAGCAATGGCAATGATCTTTGCCCCCTTTACAAACTTGCTTAGTTTTTTCAGGTCGCCTGTGATCTGTGCACATAGTTCTCGGGTAGGGCAGAGTATAAGCCCCTGTGTCTGCTTCAGATCAAAGTCTATCAACTGAATCATGGGTAGGCCAAAGGCCGCTGTTTTACCTGTTCCTGTGGGGGCAAGGCCTATAAGGTCTTTTTCACCGCCAATTATTTCCGGGATTGCATCGGTCTGTATGGGGGTAGGGGTGGTATATCCAAGCTCGTTTACGGCCTGTAACAATTCATTTTTTAATTCTAAATCTTCAAAATTCATTAAACACTGTTCCTTTCAAATAATAAAAAAACCCGGATTCCAATGGACCAGTTCCAATAAAATCAGGGTCTAATATCCAATAAATAATAAGGTTTATAACATCATTCTTGTTTTAAATCAAAGATTTAATGGTTCCCCTGAAAAAGACCTTATTGCCTTCATTTATTTGTATACTCATCAAATCGCAGGGTGGCATTCTTGTCCCGCCAGAGCTTAAAACGACGGTGGATTACATTCTACCTCTTTTTCTTCATCCATCTGAATTAGTATTTTAAAACACATAAGATACAATTTTGGGAAATATTTATATTTAAATATTATAAACTTCATATGATTGATGAGAAAGATAAAAAGACAATCGAAACCATTGCACGGAAATATCGTGTATCACGGTTATTGTTATTTGGATCATCACTTCAGGATACTTCTGAAAATCGTGACATAGATATTGCAGTGGAAGGCATTAATGACAAAGATTTTTATGCCTTTTATGGTGAATTGATCTACTCCCTAACAAAACCAGTCTGATAGAATTAAATCAGATAATAAGACCATAATAAATAAGACTGAGGCGCCAGCCTATGAACGTGTTGATATCGATTCAGTTTCAACATCTGATGTGAAGACAATAGGGGCAGAGCCCTCAAATTGCCTGGCTGATAATGATCGAATTATGGAGTTAATGAAGTCTTTTGGGTTATCATTATTTTAAAAACTTTCTTTAACCACGAAATGCACGAAAAGCACGAAAGGTTTTTTTCCTTTTATTAAAATAAAGTTTTTTTCGTGTCATTCGTGTGATTCGTGGTTCTAAAAATAAATACAAAGTTTAAGATTTCCATCTTCGCCAACGCCGCCGGGAGCTGTCATAACTATTCCCTGCTCCTGGCTGCGGATCTTTTTCAAAAGCCTTTCATAGGCTGTTCCGAATTCTTCCCCTGCCTCCTTTGTCCCGATCAGATACCGGTGCACAGCACGGAATGGGGGAATGAAAAACTCTTTTGATTTGAAAATCTCAAGATTACCAGGGTTGTCAATGATCAATCCCCCCATGAAGGCGTAAAAAGCTTCATGATATTTGCGGTCAAGAGGGGTGCCCTCTGGAAAATGCAGAAAAATCATCTGGGCGAGTTTGAGGTTCATGGAGAGATGATTAACGAGTTTCTCAATGCGTTCGTTTATTGGTAACCGGGCATCTTTTTCATCCAGGTGTCGGTTCATCCATTCTTCCCCGAAGAGTGCCGCTTTTTTATTGAAAATGCGGGTTGCCGCTTCATTAATTTTCTGAGCCAATTCACCGTGAGGGTCAGCGTTGACAGCATTAGTGATTTCAGGCAGCACATTTTCTGCCAGAATTTTTGGATCAACAGAAATAAACAGGTCTCCGCCGGAAAGGATAAAATCTTTAACAGCTGCAGTTATCTGGTCCGGTTTGCTCTTTTTACCATGCTCGTCCCGATAATAATCAAGAATACCGTTCATGTTAAAAAAGTCATCGGCAATGACCATACCTTTAAATTTCAGGGTTTCTCTCAGGTACCGTATACCTTCGGGGGAAACAGACATCGGCCTGTTGCTCGATATTTCAGGGACGATGATATGGCCCAGCATGACCCATGACGCACCGCTCTGGATTGTTTTTTGATATGCCTGAAGATGCGGGGTTATATCTCCATTAAATTTTAAAACCCGGTAATGAGAATCCCCAGTGGGCCACATGGTACCAAGGAAATGTTTGACCGCGACCTCGACGCCTTCCTGACTGTAGGCCATGATGGCATCGGCTGTGAGCTGAGTGACGACCTCCGGATCATTCCCAAATGGTGAAGGTTTTTTCCATTTATATTTCTTTTTTTCTGTTTCCAGTGTTTGAGGGTCTAAAAAATCCAGCCGCCCGTTGAGATTGATCTGGTATCCTTTTGCGGCAAGTGATACTGCCATCTTTCTGGCCTTTTCCACAAAGGCGGATATCAAAGCGCGCTCTTCAGGTGAATTCGTAAGAAGCATAGAATCCATATCAACAGGCTTGTAGGCCGGCCCGCCAGCAGCACTGGATTGTGTCGTTGTGGTTTGCGCAAAAGATGGAGAATGATCAACTGCATCCAGAGACAACAGCATGCCCATGACAAAAAAAGAAAGCAAGACCTTCTTACCGGATTCGAAAAACTTTTTCATTTTAGTAATCAATTATCAATAAATTCAATATTCAAGATTCAATTTAACCGCGAAAGGCGCGAACAGCGCGAAAGTTAAAATATGAAAATAATATTTAATAGTTTTTGTTCGTGTCGTTCGCGTGGTTCGCGGTTCATAGCTTTAAGATTTTATCTACCACGAAATACACTAAATACACGAAAGGTTTTTTTATTTTGTTATTTAATAGTTTTTGTTCGTGTCGTTCGTGTGGTTCGTGGTTCAAGGGTTTAAAATAGAAAAAATTTCCTTTCACCGGGCAATCATTTCCTCTTATAAGTACCATGAGAGGTTATCACTTTAAGTTAACCTCTTGATTTGCAACACTTATTGCTAAAGGCACGGTGTTTGCTAACACAAAAGAATGAAATCTAAAAAAATATGGAGATAGGTTATGAGAATCCCGGGTGGCCATTCACCCCATAAGATATTTAAAAAACTATGCCATCCTGGCAGCTCCCCACCATGCAACAAAAGAGATTCATTCAACCTGCATATTTTTACTGAGAAGATGAAGGCCACGCATGCCAGCCAGACCAGTACTGTTTCTAATGAGCAGCCATTTCCCTCTATGATAATTTATTACAATGATATCCCTTTAAAAGCCATCTCTTTACCACGCTGGTCAAGTAAATGGTTTTCTGATCTGAATGTTATGCCTCTGGATAAAGAAATGAAGCATATGGAGTATCAGCAAAGGCAATATTCTGTGCTCAGTGAGAAAAAGAAAGATGAACTTTGCGAATACACCTATGCTGTCCATGCCTGCATCACTAATGTATTGATAATATATGGGATAAAGGACAGCATGGATTATTATCAAAAAATCATGCTGGATAATGAATTAAGTGAAGAGATTCACCAGGCTGTTTCAAATTGCCTGGCCGATAATGATCGAATTATGGAGTTAATGAAGTCTTTTGGGTTATCATTATTTTAAAAAAATAATTAACCGCGAAAGGCGCGAACAGCGCGAAAGGTAAAAACAAAAAAAATAATATTTAATGTTTTATTTCGCGTCGTTCGCGTGGTTCGCGGTTTAAGAATTAAAGATTTTTTACCGCGAAAGGCGCGAACAGCACGAAAGGTAAAAACAAAAAAAATAATATTCAAAGTCTTTGTTCGTGTCGTTCGCGTGATTCGCGGTTAAAGGTCTTAAAATATCTCCCTGCTCATTTTATCTATCTCAGCGTTTACAGCATCATAAACCCCAGGGAATGTGCTGCCGGGGCCTCCTGCTGCCAGGCACGGTATAAAGTAGAGTTTACCATTGTTTGTACATGCCCTTCTTACCTCTCTTGCAACAAGATCCTGAGTCCAGCCAGGCTTGTCTATAGTGCCATTATCAAGGTCGCCCATGAATGAAATCCGGCCGCCATATTTTTTTACCAGTTCAGGGACATTATTTGTTGTAACACACCCCTGAAACACATCAATCCCGACATCTATCATGGCAGGGACAAGGTTGGCTGCATATGAGTCACTGTGATGCACAATAACCTTTACCCCGTTTGCCTTGTATAACCCGTATATCTTTTTATATGCAGGTACAATAAACTCGTTTAGCATCTGGGGCGAAAGGAATGAAGAGCGGTGGCTTCCCCAGTCATCATGATGCAGCAGCGCATCAGGGTGAAAATTATCACAGAGCAGTTTTGCATAACCGAGTTCATACTCTGTTATATAATCAATGAGCTCTTTCATTGCTTCGGGTTCCTGGTAGAAGCTGATCATGCAGTCTTCCATGCCCATCAGGTAATGAAGCTGTTCAAACAGGCCGGGTGCAATAAGGCAGGTTGCAAAAAGTTCATTGCGGTCTATTGCATCTGCCGCTGGTTTAAACTGGTCCCATGCCTTCTGAGGATAATCAAGCCTGGGAGCCTTAACAGTTTCTTTCCATCTTGTGATATCCTTTACCACCTTATGTTCAGCATCATGTACAGGAAACGGGCCGGGTGTGTTTGCCTGGAACCTTATTGTAACCCCCCATCCATTCTTTACAGCCGGACCACCCGGTACGGGAAAGGGATAGGCTGATGAAACAGGGTTTGCCCAGATAAACCCCAGTGCCTCGAACTGTTTTACAAACCTGTCAGGATTACCACCCCTGATAGTCTCCATGAAATTCTGTCGCTTTGTCAGCATATTGTTTTGTCTCCTTAGTCAATGATCAATTAATAATACAGGAACAAATTCAAAATTCAAAAATTAAAACTCTAAATTCAAAAACTTTTAATTAACCGCGAAACACGCGAACTGCGCGAAAGTTAAAAACAAAAAAATATTACTAAAAGTCTTTTTTCGTGTGGTTCGCGTGGTTCGCGGTTCACAAAAATATTATTTGACAGATACCTGTTCCGGGATTTCATCAGCCCTGACAGGCCTGTTAAACGCCTCAAGCCTCTTTTTGATTTCAGGCATCGCCTTACGGGTTGCATCTATACCTGCCTGCATGCATCTTTTTTTCTGTGTAAAATCCATTGGCCCTACATCACCAACCTCTGGTGTGATCAGTACATCGACCTCTTGCGTCTTGTATGAATCAATCATGTTACTCATGATAGCCATTGCCTGAAGTGTAATGGAGACCAGATTGCCTGTATCCCTGTTATGAATAGATTTTCCGATTGAAACGACTATAACCAGGTTAGCCCCGTTCTGGTAGGCAACTTCAGGTGCAATATTCCCAAGCACACCGCCATCAATCAGCTGCCTGTTATTGTATGAGAGTGGTATGAATACACCGGGTATAGAGCATGAGGCACGGACTGCCTTACTGATAGGACCGGAAGAGAAGATCACCGGTTCGCCGGTATTAAGATCAGCTGCGACCGCATAAAAAGGCACCTTGAGCTGCTCTATGTTCCGGACAGGTATCTTTGTATTTACAAATTGTTCAAGTTTATCGCCTTTAACCGGTCCCCTTGATGAGGATAAAATCGAAAAATCAAAGATATCCTCCTTCTGCAGTAGAAAAGAGGTCCATTCAAGTTCAAAAGAGTCAGGTTTAGAGGCATACATGGCGCCGATAAGGCTGCCCACACTGGTGCCCACGATCATATCGATGGGTATCTTTTCCTGCTCAAGTGCGCGCAAAACACCGACATGGGCAAACCCGCGCGCTGCGCCCCCTCCAAGGACCAGGGCAACCTTTGGTTTAATATAAACATAGAGAGGTTCCGGTTCGATAACTACAGGAGGCTCCTCTTTCACAGAACAGCCGGAGAATATAAAAATAATAAACAGGATGGAATTTATTATCCTGATCAACCCTGGTAAAGACATGTTACCCTCTTATTGAAAAATAGTGGAATATAGTCTGCTAATTCTGCATAAGGCATTCTGAATGTCAATAAAAGTGTTACAGAAATGGGGATAATATGAAACGATCTTTAAATATTTAAACCGCGAAACACGCGAAAAGTGCGAAAGTTAAAAACAAAAAAAATATTACTTAAAGTTTTTGTTCGTGTGGTTCGCGTGGTTCGCGGTTTAAAGACTAAAGATTTTAACCGCGAAAGGCGCGAACAGCGCGAAAGTTAAAAACAAATTAATTTTTAAAGTATTTTTTCGTGTAGTTCGCGTGGTTCGCGGTTATGTTACAAAATCCAGGTATTAAGTTTACCCGGCTGCAAGGCCATGCAGAAAGGTAGAGATCATAAAGAGCACACATCCTAATATGAGCACGGCTATGGAGGATTTTATTATAAAGCTGTAGCTCCCCCCGATATTTGCCTTGAAATAATCCCTTGTAACAGCAAAGCAGAGATGCACCGGTGAAAGCATCATGCCCATGTATCCAAATGTGTATGCAAGTACCGCATATGAAAAAAATATATAGGTATCACCCGCAGGGAAGAGAGGGATGACGAGAGGAAATGATGCGCCTACAAAACCCACTGCTATACCGAGGATTAGGCCAGAGAAAAAAGGCATAATGATTATAAGAAGGAGAGGGGGTATACCGTATGTAATGAGTTCATCTCTTATGCCTGTAACCGCACCGGAGTTTGTCATCACACCCTTGAACAGCATGATAGAGACAATCAGGAAAAGCATGGTGAGATTTGATCTCCCGAGGGTTGACTTTAAAAGGCCTGAAGGGGCTATCCGGTTTGTGCGGCAGACCCATATGATGGCCGCAACAAGGCCGATAACAACAGGGGTAAGTGAAGGCACAGGGATATTCTCACTGATCATATGAATCAGGCTGATAAGGCCAGTTATCACAACAATGGAGAGCACGATAATTATAATGGGCATCATCTCATATATGAATGCCTTTACACCCTGCATGGTAATGCGGCCTTCCATATTCGATGAGGATTTGTCCATTGGTTTGATAATAAAATAATAACCTGCGCCAATAGAGAGCAGGGTCATTGGTGCTGCAAAGAGCATGTAGCGCCATGTCTCAACATCCAGGAGTGCAATAGCGAGGATCACCCCCGGATAAAGGGGCCACCAGTATTCCCAAATATGCCTGAACCAGTAATTGAGGGCTGTTTTGTGTTCAGGTGTGGCCTTTACCATTGAAAGCGATTCATCCACCATGGGGGCAGAAAAGAGCGCCCCTCCGGGCATGGGTAAAAGCCCTATTAAAGCGGACATGACTGTGCCCACAATCCTTGCGTCCTTTGCAATGCGGGTAAAGCTTATAACGAGCCGCTTCATATGACCGCTTTTACCCATGATATCGCTCATGACCATTATGAGCCATACAATAACAGCTAGGCTTATGGTCTGGTGATCTATAACGCTTTTATAAAGGCAGGTAGAAAGTTTTATGGGGGTTAACCCCATCCAGAGACCAAGGGAGAGAGAGCCTGCCAGCAGCGAAACAGCAAGGTGGGCGCCAAACCGGTTTAACAATAGTATGCCTGCAAATATAATTATTACCTTTATGAGGATCGGTACTGCATGTTCCATTTATTTAAACCAAATAAAAAAGCATGCTGTTAACAGGAGCATGCCGTTAAAGTTAATGAAATTAAAAGAGCCTGTTGCTGTAGCTCGCCTCGATTGTTTTTACAAGGCGTGTCAGGAGAAGGTTCACAGGCGCAGGTATCCCAGCCTTTTCTCCCTCCCTGTGGATAGCGCCATTGATAAAGTCTATTTCAGTAGCCCTTTTATTAAGTACATCCTGGAGCATGGAGGCAATATTGCCAGAGGTATTCCTGCACACCTCGATCACCTTTTCCATTGGGTCTGAATAGGGGAGAATAATATGTAATGCCTCTGACACTTTAACCGCCTCATCCACAGCATCCTTCATGATATTGAGGGTGCCATCATGCATGGGGAGCTGACCGTTCTTAAGCCCTGTTATTGCTGTAAGGGCATTTATGCCTGCATTGATAATAAGTTTACCCCAGATCAGGTCATCAATATTATCAGCAGAGTCTGTACTGAACCCGGCCCTGTTAAGTGCGTTTACAAGGGCATCAAGCCTCTCATCTTTGCCCCTGCCTGGGCCAAGAACCGTGCTGCCTGTGCCTGCATGCCTGACCCTGCCGGCGCCGAGGGCGGTAGCCCCTTCAGAGGTTATGCCTCCAAGCGCCATGTTTCCTGTGATCTCACTGATTATCTCCCTGTTTCCAAGGCCGTTCTGGAGGGTGGCGATCATGGTATTTTTACCTGTAATACCCCTGACCGCCAGTGCTGCCTCTTTTGTCTTTCCTGATTTGACAAAGATGATGATTACATCAGGCCTTATACCGGATGGGTCAACTGTAACCGGTACCTTTGCCGTGCAGTCGCCTGATACCCCTTCAACAATAATACCCTGTTTGGTGATCTCTCTGGCCCTTTCTATATTGTGATCCAGGAGTGTAACATGGTACCCGGCATTATAAAGGCGCGCCGCAAAAAGGCACCCCATTGCACCGGGCCCTGCTATCAGGATTTCCATGGGCATCTCCTAGAGCTTTTCCACCTCTCCCTTATCCATGCTGAATACATGCTCCGGACCCGGGAACTGACCGGTTTCCACATCTGTCTTGTACTGTTTTATTGCATCCTTTATCATGGGTGCAAGCTTGAGGTACTGTTTAACAAATTTAGGGGTGAACTTTTCATAAAGCCCTAAAAGGTCATGATATACAAGCACCTGGCCGTCACAGTCAGGGCCAGCCCCTATGCCGATGGTCGGGATGTTCAATTCAGCTGTTATGCGTGCTGCCAGTGAGTCCGGGATGCACTCAAAGACGATCATGAATGCCCCTGCCTCTTCAAGGTCTTTAGCAGCGTGAAGTATCTTGCGGGCGCTCGCTGCATCCTTGCCCTGGACCTTGTAACCGCCCAGCATGGTAGCGGTCTGTGGAGTAAGGCCAAGATGTCCGCAAACCGGTATACCTGCCTTTACAATGGCGTTTACTGTTGGGGCCATCTCGCTTCCGCCCTCAAGCTTTACGCTGTCACAGTTGCCCTCCTTTAAGAACCTGCCGGCATTCTCTACGGCCTTTTCAATGCTCACCTGGTAAGACATAAAGGGCATATCACAGATAATAAAGCCTGATTTTACTGCCCTGCTTACCGCCCTGCAGTGGTGAAGCATCTCATCCATAGTTACTGGAACGGTCGAGTTGTAACCGAGCATAACATTTCCGAGGGAGTCACCTATAAGTATGGTATCTATACCTGCCTGGTCTACCAGGGTTGCAGCAGAATAGTCATAGGCCGTCAACATGGTTATTTTTTCACCATTCATCTTTTTTTGTTTGAGCCTTGCGAGTGTCATTTTTTCATTTGTCATTTTTTCTCTCCTCTTTTTTTTGATCGGCTACCTGAAATATATACGATATTAGTATTAATGCCGGGATGTTGTCAATAACTAGTCAGGCTCAGCTTATCGCACCAGTGGCCGCAGGGAACAATTGCCTTGACAAGGTTCCTGATATAACTATATGAATTGAATAACATCAGACAGAAGGGAAAATAATAATGTTTATTAAACCTGATAACTGGAAGGCGCTTTCTCCGGATGAAAAACTCGCTAAACGGCTTGATCACATGGTATCCCTTGATGGGATTAACTTCAGGGACGAAGAGGCAGCCAGCTCTTATCATGAAAGAGTAACCATAATCCGTGATGCCTTTGAACTGAAAAAGATACCCTTCAGGATTCCTGTTATCCCCATGATAGGTGAATATGCGCTCCGCTATTATGGCCTCTCTCCATATGACAAGATGTACAACCAGGAAGAGGCAATGGAGGCGCACCTTAAATTCAATATGGAGTTCCAGCCCGATAATACCTCATATACAGATGCCTTTTCAGGCAGGCTTTTTGAGATCCTTGACTACAAACTCATCAAATGGCCGGGTCATGGTGTGCCAAAGGAGAGCGGATACCAGGTGGTTGAAAGGGAATACATGACCGCGGATGAATACAGTCATCTCATGAATGATCCCTCTGATTTCCTGATGCACAAATACCTGCCCCGTATTTTCGGTTCAATGTCCCCCCTGGCAAACCTGCCTGTGCTCACCCACAACCTTTACGGCATAGGGCCAATGACATTTCTCCCATTTTCAACCCCTGAGGTGAAGGAGCTCCTTGAAAAACTGCTTAAGGCGGGTGAAGAGAGTGCAAGGGTAATGGAGATAACAAAAAGGGCAGCTGTTAAGTCAAAGGAGGCTGGCTTTCCCATACTTATGGAGGCTTCAGGGACAGCGCCCTTTGATGCCCTCAGTGATACATTAAGGGGCACAAAGGGCATCATGATGGACCTTTACCGCAGGCCTGATACTGTTACAGACGCCTGTGAAAAATTTGTGCCCATGATGCTTGAGATGGCAACAGCCGCAGGTGACAGGTCTGACAGCCCCATGGTACTGATTCCCCTGCACAAGGGTGATGACAACCATATGTCTGTGGCTCAGTTTGAAAGGTTCTACTGGCCCACACTTAAAAAACTGATGCTCGGGATGATAGAAGAAGGGCTTATACCTGTGCCATTTGCAGAGGGGAGCTATAACCACCGTCTTGAGATAATATCCGATTTTCCAAAGGGTAAATGCATCTGGTACTTTGACCGGACTGATATGCACAGGGCAAAGGATATTCTAAAGGATGTCTGCTGCATTATGGGAAATGTTCCCACCTCACTCATGCTGGCAGGCACACCGGATGATATCAGGGCCTATTGTAAAGACCTTATAGATTTCTGCGGCAGGGGGGGTGGCTTTATACTCACAAGCGGGGCATCAATCGACTACTCAAAACCCCAGAACGTGAGGGCTCTTATTGATTTCTGTAAGGAATATGGCGTTTACAGATAGAAAATCAAGACAAATTTTGCCTTGACATTATTTCAATTTATTAGGATTCTAGCGTGGTTAGTCTTATATGGAATACTAAAACAGATTATGCATTCAGGGTATATATATTTAGATTGGTTAAGAATAATATTAAATATGAAATATTTATAATA
>JAFGFM010000016.1 GCA_016931115.1 Deltaproteobacteria bacterium
CTGGACAGGCAGTGCATCAGGGAATTTGTGCTAAAGCTGGATGATTATACCTCAAAATATGATATTTTTCTTTCTCTCGGATGCGGTGCAGGTGTTCAGGCAATTGCCACCATGTACCCTGAGATCCCTGTGGCCCCGGCCCTTAATACGGAATTCCTTGGCGAGACCAGGGATCAGGGGCTGTGGATGGAGAACTGTCAGGGGTGCGGTGACTGTATGCTCTTTGATTTCGGGGGTATCTGCCCGATTGCAAGGTGCGCCAAGCAGCTTTTTAACGGGCCGTGCGGCGGCTCGAAAAATGGGGTATGTGAAGTAAACCCTGAAATCCCATGTGCATGGCAGGAGATCGTAGATAGGCTTGCATCATTTAATGCCCTGGATAAACTTGAGAAGATATATCCGCCAAAGGACTGGTCAAAAAAACATGGGAACGGGCCCAGGAAGATAGTGAGGGAGGATCAGCAAAAGTGACAGTGAAAAGCAATCTGAAAAGGGTTCTTGAAGAGGGTAAATTTGCAGTGACCGCTGAATGTGGCCCGCCAAAGGGTGCAGACCCTGATGTGATAATGCAAAAGGCAGCCCTTTTAAAGGGTATAGTTGATGCGGTAAATGTAACAGATAATCAGACCGCTATTGTCAGGATGTCAAGCCTTGCTGCATGCAGCCTGTTAATAAAGGCAGGTATTGATCCGGTTTTTCAGGCGGTTGTAAGGGATAGGAACAGGATAGCACTTCAGTCCGATATCCTTGGGGCCGCTGCCATGGGTATGAATAATGTCCTGTGCCTCAGCGGGGATCATCAGATATTTGGCAATGAGCCGCAGGCAATGGGTGTTTTTGATATTGATTCTATCCAGTTATTAAATGCAGTTAAAAATATGAGGGATAAAGGGCAGCTAATCGGTGGCGATAAACTCACAAAGGCCCCTGAGATTTTTATAGGTGCGGCCGCTAATCCATTTGCAGACCCCATTGAATTCAGGGTAATAAGGCTTGCCAAAAAGATCGCTGCGGGAGCGGATTTTATACAGACGCAGTGCATCTACAATATGGAAAGGTTTGAAAAGTGGCTTGAAATGGTAAGCGAGAGGGGGCTGACCGAAAAGGTGTACATACTCGGTGGAGTATCCCCGCTTAAATCAGCAGGCATGGCAAAATATATGAACAGCAATGTGGCTGGTATTGATATACCTGAATCCATAATAAAAAGGATGGAAGGGGTTCCTAAAGAAAAACAGAAGGAAGAGGGGCTTAAAATCTGTGTTGAGACTATTCAGAGGCTTAAGGAACTTAAAGGCATAAAAGGGGTTCATATAATGGCCATTGAGTGGGAAGAGGCTGTTCACGAAATTGTTCAAAAGGCGGGGCTGTTGCCGAGGCCCTGAGACGGAAGAGTTGGAGAAGTAAAGTATGCCATCTAAATATGTTATACACACTAAACAGATTGATCACAGGTTTGAACCTTTAACCAGGTCAGGTATTATTGCCTGGGAAGAGGGGTGCCTGAAGTGCCCTGTCTGTGTGAAAAAGGAGTGTGTCTATGGTGTCTATGAAAAGAGAGAGCTTAATCCAGGGCAGATGATCGACTCTATAGACAATAAATGCATGAGCTGTCTCAGGTGCGTACAGAACTGCCCCGGGCAGCTTATTCAGAAGTCCATAAACCCTGAGTTCATGGAGATGGGGGATACGCACTGGACCCCTGATATAATAGCCCGTCTGTGGTACCAGGGTGAGACCGGCAAGATACCTGTATCAGGGGCAGGTTATCCCGGCCCCTTTTCAGGCCCGGGGTTTGATTCCATGTGGACAGATATGTCCGAGATAGTACGCCCCACAAGGGATGGAATTCATGGCAGGGAATATATAAGCACAGGTGTAGATATAGGCAGTACCCCAAAGAATCTTGTCTTTGATAAAGAGGGCAGGATGGTGAAAAATGAGTCAGCCATTATAGATATCCCAATACCTGTCATAATGAGGGCGCCTGATTTTGGCGCTATCAGCGGTAACACAATAAAGGGGTGGATATCTGCGGCAAAAAAACTTGAGACATTACTTGCCATCCCGGTAAAAAGGATCATTCCGGAATTTTTAAAACTGAGCGCACATATTATCCCTGTTATCTCCTCAAAGGATATCGAAGGGCTCAACATAAATGAGCATGTAAGGATGGTGGAATATATCTGGGATGAAAAGGGTGCGAGTAATCTTAAAAAGGTTAAGAAGATGTTTCCTGAAGCCCTTATCTCAGTAAGGCTCTATCTTGATGGGGATTTTGAAAAAAAGGCTATGGAGATATTTGAAGCAGGATGCTCTATAATTAATCTTGAAGGCAGTTATAACGGCAGGGTGAGGGATGATGCCTCCATATATATGAAGGATGCAATAAGAAGGATACATCTCGCATTTGTAGAGAAGGGTGTGCGTGATGAGATGACGCTGATTGCGAGCGGTGGATTTTCCATGGCGGAACATATCGCAAAATCAATACTCTGCGGCACAGATGCGGTGTACGTGGATTTTCCCATATTGATAGCCCTTGGATGCCGGATGTGTCACAGGTGCGAACAGGGCATTCCATGCCCGGTTGAAATAGATAATGCCTCTATAAAATGGGTGGCTGCAAGAACGATCAACATTATCGGGGCATGGCATAATCAGCTTCTTGAGGTAATGGGCGCAATGGGAATCAGAGACGTGAGACGTCTTCGGGGCGAGGTTGGAAGGGCCATGTTTTTTGAAGAGCTTGATAAAAACATATTCGGCTCTTTAAACAGGGTTGAGGAGGGGTTTGAACTTGAGTGATAACAGAAAATTTCATTTGCCTGAGGTTGTGAGAACCCCATCCCGTTTCAGGAATGCAATCGGCAAATACCGGTTGAACCGCACTGATGCATGCACCTCCTGCGGGAAATGCGTGGAGATTTGCCCATATGGAGTGCATGTAATGAAAAGGGGCAGGGTCTATGTCAAAAATCACTACCTTTGTATCGGAAAGGAGTGTCCAAATCCATGCACGTTAGGGTGTCCTGAAAATGCGCTCTCTTTCAGACGTAACCCTACCTTTGATACAATGGGAGATTACAGGTGGACACCTGATCTGCTTGCAAGCACATGGTATATGTCAGAATTTGGTGATGTCCCAAAGGCAGGGCTTAATTACCGCACAGGGGATAGTGGCGGCGGGTTTGATAAACTCAGGATAAAACTTAGGAAAGAGGAAGAATCGCTTGATCTAACTGATGAAGATATTGATCTCTCGGTTGAACTGAACAGGCGTGAGGACAATGCGCACAGGGTTAAGATAGAGGTGCCTTTTTATGGCGGCGGCATGTCATACGGCTCTGTAAGCGTAACCACAATCCTGAGCAGGATGAAGGCAGCAAAACTGCTTGGCACACTCTGCTGCACAGGTGAGGGAGGTTACCCTGATGAGCTTAAGCCTTATGATGACAATGTTATAACACAGGTTGCAACAGGACTTTTTGGTGTCAGGGAGGAGACCATCCAGCGCGTAAGGATGGTGGAATTCAAGTATGCCCAGGGCGCCAAACCGGGTCTGGGAGGTCATCTCCTGGCTGACAAGGTTACACCCGGCGTGGCAAGGATGCGTGAGGCAGTGGCGGGTTTTCCGCTTTTTTCGCCATTTCCGTTTCACAGTGTTTACTCGGTCGAAGACCACAAGAAACATGTGGACTGGATAAAGGCAATAAATCCAAAGGCTGTTGTGTCTGTAAAGGTCTCTACCCCCACTGATGTTGATATGGTGGCGGTCGGGAGCTATTATGCAGGCGCCCATGTTATTCACCTTGATGGCAGTTATGGGGGCACAGGTGCGGCCCCGGAGATAGCGAAAAAGAATATCTCCATGCCCATTGAGTATGCCATTCCAAAGGTTCATCAGTTTTTAATTGATGAAGGGGTAAGGGACAAGGTCACAGTAATAGCAAGCGGCGGTATAAGGACGCCCCATGATCTGGTTAAGATCATTGCCCTGGGGGCAGACGCTGTATGTACCGGCACCTCAGATATGGTGGCACTTGAGTGTATCCGCTGCCATAAATGTGAAAGCGGCAGGGGATGTGCCAGGGGCATTGCAACAACCGATACAGAGCTGGTACAGCTTATGAATAATGACTGGGGCACCCAGAGGATAGTAAATATGTTTCTTGCCTGGAGAAAGGAAATAATAAGGATACTGAAGAGACTGGGCATGAAAAGCATAAAGGAACTGGTTGGCAGGAAGGATGTGCTGGCACATCTGGATTACATTAATAAATAATCCGGTATACGGTCTGTGGTCTACGGTCTACGGGAAAAACAGGACCGAAAACCGAAGACCTCATACCGTAAACCATTTATTGGGTTACTATGTCTGAAAAAATTATAAATAGTATTATTCGATCAAGAAAAGATTTAATTTACGATCTTCCTGCGAATCATGTCTTTAATACTGAGGCTGAAGGGGGTTGCGGGGTTACCGGTTTTGCATGCAGCATCCCTGTTCGTGGAAAACATATCTTTGAGCCCTCAAAACAGATGCATAACCGCGGTAATGGCCGTGGAGGCGGTATTGCCGCAATGGGGTTTGATCACAGGATGCTTGGTGTTTCACCTGAGATATTAAAAGAGAGCTATATACTCCAGATAGCGGTTCTTGAAGATGATGTTATCAGGGAGCTGGAAAATAATTTTATAAAACCCTTTTTCAATGTGGATTTCGCTGAAAAGATACCGAGGATCGATGACTACAGGGATGTCCCCGGCCTTCTTGTAAAACCGCCTGATGTATGGAGATTTTTTATCAGGGTAAAACCTGCTATTCTTAAGGAGTTCAAGGAAAAAAACAGGTTTGATGCCATGACAGAGAGGCAGGCGGAAGATGAATTTGTATATCAGAACAGCACAAAGATTAATTCAAAATATTATGATGCTACTGGCCTGCAGAGGGCATTTGTGCTCTCTCATGGACGTAACTTCTTTATTCTCAAGGTAGTCGGATATGCAGAGGAGGTGGTAAGGTATTATCAACTGGATGATTTCAAGGCAAATATCTGGATCGCCCATCAGAGATACCCCACCAGGGGAAAGGTATGGCACCCGGCTGGTGCACATCCTTTCATAGGCATGAACGAGGCCCTTGTTCATAATGGCGATTTTGCAAATTATCACTCTGTTAGTGAGTACCTTAAACAGAGGAATATTTATCCGAGGTTCCTGACCGATACCGAGGTCTCGGCCCAGTTGTTTGATTTATACAGCAGGACCTACGGGTACCCCCTTGAGTATGTCATCGAGGCGCTTGCCCCGACAATGGAAAGGGATTTTGATAAACTGCCTGTTGAAAAACAGAAAATATACAGGGCAATTCAGGCTGCCCACATACACGGCTCGCCTGACGGGCCATGGTTTTTCATCATCGCAAAAAATGATACTGAAAATAAAAGGCTTCAGCTCATCGGGATTACCGATACCGGAATGCTCAGACCCCAGGTGTTTGCCCTGCATGAAGGCCAGGTACAGGTGGGCCTTATCTGCTCTGAGCAGCAGGCAATAGATGCAACCCTTAAAAGTCTTTCTGATGAAGACCCCAGGATAGGAACTGTTGCAGACATTTACTGGAACGCGAGGGGCGGAAGCCATACAGATGGCGGCTCTTTCATATTTAACCTGGATGAAATAAGGCCGGGCGCGATTGAGCGTAAGCTCACCTGCGTGGATAAATTCGGTCATGAGATCAGGGCTGAGCAGGAAAAGGTACCCTATCTGCCGGGGCGGGTCTATTACTCGATGGAGGAGGATAACAGGGAAAAGTTCAATGTCTCAAGGTTCTTTGATTTACAGCAGCCTGACCTCCTGTTTGAGTATATCAAAGAGGGTATCTTGAAATGGGATTATGCAGACCTTATGGACTGCTTTAAAGAAATCAAGAAATGGTCCCGGAAAAATGATGCGCATCTTGGTGTGGCCATAAATGCAATCACTCGACTGATAGATATGCGTTATCCGACCGGTGACAAAAAGCGGCGATCCCTGCTCCAGATGATGAATCATACACTTGAAAATATATTCAGGTCTTTACCAAACCTTGAGAACAGGTCCAGGAAGAGCTCCTACAGGCTTATTGACTGGGAGAGCAGGCCATTTTTCAGGGGGCCGGATTATGATGAAAAGGTGCTTGTTATAGATGCGGAACTTTTTCCCCCTGAAGGTGATGAGCGCGACAGCAGGTTGTTAACTGAGGCATATTTCAGGGGTTGGAGAAGGTTCATCGTATTCGGTCTTAAAGGGCAGCGCTTTCATGGGTGCGGCCTCGGTCCTGAATCAGGCGGTGTGAGAATAGATATCTATGGCAATTCAGGGGACTACCTTGCATCAGGGATTGATGGCCTTACCATCTGTGTGCACGGAAATAGTCAGGATCAGGTAGGCCAGATCATGAAGTCCGGTAAGCTGATTGTCTATGGCCATACTGGTCAGACATTCATGTACGGCGCCAAGGGCGGAGAGGTTTATATAATGGGTAATGCGGCAGGAAGACCGCTCATAAATGCTGTGGGAAGGCCAAGGGTTGTTATAAACGGCACATGCCTTGATTATCTTGCAGAATCCTTTATGGCAGGGGACCCCCATAATGGCGGGGGTTTTGTTGTACTGAACGGGGTTGGTTTTGATGAAGATGGCAGGGTTGTTCCGCTTGATGCGCCCTACCCGGGCTCCAACCTCTTTTCTCTTGCCTCTGGAGGGGCCATATATGTGCGTGACCCTAACAGGACAATAGATAAAGAACAGCTTAATGGCGGAGAGATCTATGATCTTGATGAAAAAGACTGGGAGCTGATTCTTCCTTTTCTAAAGGAAAATGAAAGGCTGTTCGGGATATCCATAGAGAATGATCTCCTGAAGGTGAACGGGCAGAAAAAAGGGCCGCTTGAGGTATATTGCAAGGTTGTACCCATGAAATCGGGCGAGATGGAAGAGGATGGTCTTGAAGAGTGGGGAGTGTAACAAGAGGCTTTAGATGGTATGGTCTGGCCCATTATTGCTGAGGCAGGATGTTCAGAAACAATGGGCCTTAATTCAGGTTGGCAGGTAAAGATTGAATAGATATAAAATTTACAGGGCGTTCTCGTTTTCTTCACCGGTTCTGATCCTTATTGCCTTTTCCATGGGCAGTACGAATATTTTGCCGTCGCCTATCTGGCCGGTGTTTGCCGCTTTTATGATCGCATCAATGACCTTCTGGGCGATTGTAGAATCAACTGCCACCTCAATCTTTATCTTTGGCAGAAAGTCTACAGTGTATTCTGCGCCTCTGTATATCTCCTTGTGTCCCTTCTGGCGGCCAAACCCCTTGACCTCTGAGATGGTCATGCCCATTACGCCCAGTTCCAATATTGCTTCCTTTACCTCTTCGAGCTTGAATGGTTTTATAATTGCCTCTATCTTTTTCATACTTTATCTCCATTTCCCTTTGGATTTGATTAGGGGGATATCTTTACAGTGAAAACAGGAGGCAATTTATTAGCTGAAATGGATAAATGTCAATATTTTTTATTAATAGTAATAATTATTCAATACAGGTTCTATAAAATATGAAAGTTTTATTAGCATTGGAAGACGGCACGACCTTTTACGGCCGTTCATTTACCGGGGCATGTGAAACGGCCGGTGAAGTGGTCTTTAATACAAGCATGTCAGGGTATCAGGAGATCCTTACTGATCCCTCATATTGCGGGCAGATTGTGACAATGACATATCCGCTTATCGGTAACTATGGAATAAACCATGATGATATAGAATCGGGCAGGATACAGGTAAAGGCACTGGTGGTTAAGGAGTATCAGGAGATGCCCAGTAACTGGCGATCCAAATCCACCCTTAAAGATTATCTGAATGCAGCAAATATACCGGGCATTGAGGGCATCGATACAAGGGCGCTTACAAGGCATATCCGTGAAAAAGGGGCAATGAGAGGAGCAATATCTACGAGCATAACTGATCCGGCAGAGCTTGCCGAGGTGGCCAGGAATGCCCCTGATATGAAGGGTATGGATCTTGTTAAATATGTTACCTGTAAAACGCCCATGATTTGGTTAAAGGGTAAACCGGTTGAAATCACCGGTGGTCTTGATAAATTTGTATGGCCTATCAATAACGGCAAATGGCGGGTTGTTGCCATAGACTACGGTGTAAAATACAATATCTTAAGGTCTCTTGAAAAGAATAACTGCAATATCCTTATTGTCCCGGCTGGTACTGATTCTGAGACTATTAATAAGCTGAGACCTGATGGCATCTTTTTAAGCAATGGGCCAGGTGACCCTGCTGCTGTTACATATGCGGTTCAAACGATAAAAGAGTTGATTGGTAAAAAACCCATATTCGGGATATGCCTGGGTCATCAGCTTATCGGGTTATCTCTGGGGGGTAAAACCTTTAAACTAAAGTTTGGACACAGGGGCGGTAATCAGCCTGTGCAGGATCTTTTTACAGGGAAGGTGGATATTACCTCCCAGAATCACGGGTTCTGTGTGGATATGGATTCTCTAACAGACCCTGACATTGAGATCAGCCATGTTAATCTCAATGACAATACTGTAGAGGGGCTATTCCATAAAAAGATACCCCTGTTTTCAGTACAGTATCATCCTGAGGCATCGCCCGGCCCCCATGATGCGGA
This sequence comes from Deltaproteobacteria bacterium, assembly GCA_016931115.1. Lineage (GTDB taxonomy): Bacteria > Desulfobacterota > DSM-4660 > Desulfatiglandales > HGW-15 > JAAZBV01. Next base: position 8,687 of record JAFGFM010000016.1, read on the forward strand.
GTATCTGTTTAAGAAATTTACAGGGATGATGGAAGAGACAAAAAAATAAAAAGGGCTCAAGGCGCATGGCGCAGGGCGCAAGGAAGAACATGTATAAGCAGACCTTGTGCCTTGAGCCCTGGGCCTTGCGCCTGATAACCGAAGCTGAAATGAATAATATTTTAAAGAAATAGTTAATGGCTAAATAAACATACTGGAATTACTCCCATGCCTAAAAGAACAGACATAAAAAAGATATTGATCATAGGTTCAGGCCCTATTGTTATAGGTCAGGCCTGCGAATTTGACTACAGCGGTACACAGGCCTGCAAGGCGCTGAAGGAAGAGGGGTATGAGGTTGTGCTTATTAACAGCAATCCTGCAACCATCATGACAGACCCTGAAACCGCGCACCGCACATATATTGAACCTATTACACCTGAGATTGTTATAAAAATTCTGGAGAGAGAAAGACCCCAGGCGATCCTTCCTACCCTTGGCGGGCAGACCGGTCTTAATACCGCTGTCAAGGTGGCTGAAACAGGCATACTTGAAAGGCTTGGCATTGAGCTTATAGGCGCCTCCATTCCTGTTATTCAGAAGGCTGAAGACCGTGAAAAGTTCAGGGACGCAATACATAAGATCAATCTCAGGGTGCCCAATAATGGTATTGTCAGAAACATGGAACAGGCGAGGGAGGTGGCCGAGCGGATTGGATACCCCCTTATAATAAGGGCAAGCTTTACACTTGGCGGAATAGGGAGCGGTATAGCATATAACCGTGAAGAGATGGAGAGCATTGCTAGCAGCGGTCTTGATGCAAGCATGATATCTGAGATCATTATTGAAGAATCCCTTATTGGCTGGAAGGAGTATGAGCTTGAGGTGATGAGGGATTTTAAGGACAATGTAGTTATCATATGCTCCATAGAAAACTTTGATCCGATGGGCGTTCATACCGGTGACAGCATTACTGTTGCGCCTGCCCAGACCCTTACAGACCGCGAATATCAGGTGATGCGCGATGCGGCCATAGATATTATACGTGAAATCGGTGTGCAGACAGGCGGATCAAATATACAGTTTGCCATACACCCGAAAACAGGTGAAATGGTGGTTATTGAGATGAACCCCAGGGTTTCAAGGAGTTCAGCCCTGGCTTCAAAGGCGACAGGCTTTCCTATAGCAAAGATTGCTGCAAAGCTTGCTGTGGGGTACACTCTGGATGAACTTGCCAATGATATTACACGTGAAACCCGCGCGGCCTTTGAGCCCACCATTGACTACTGTGTTGTTAAGATACCAAGATGGACATTTGAAAAATTTCCCGGTGCAGTAGACAGTCTGACAACTGCCATGAAATCGGTTGGCGAAACAATGGCCATAGGAAGGACATTCAAGGAGTCTCTGCAAAAGGCTTTAAGATCCCTTGAGATCGGGCGATTTGGCCTTGGTTCTGATACCCCGGGTTTAGAGGATGTTTATGATCTGCATGAGATAGAAGAGGGTCTGATAAACCCGAATTCCAGAAGGCTCTTTTTCATTCGCGAGGCTTTTAAGAGAGGTCTTGCAATAGAAAGGATAAACGAGCTGTCAGCTATCGATCCCTGGTTTCTGTTCAACATAAAACAGATTTATGAGATGGAAATGAAACTTAGGGGTATGGCAGAAGGCAATATCAATATCATGGATTTAACACCTGATTTCCTGAAACAGGTTAAGGAATATGGGTTCTCTGATGTCCAGCTCGGTAATATCTTCAATAGAACAGAAGATGAGATAAGGGAGATAAGAAAACTTAAGGGTATAGAGCCTGTATACAAGCTTGTTGATACATGTGCCGCAGAGTTTGAGGCCTATACACCCTATTACTACTCCACCTATGAGCAGGAAAACGAGTTAAGAAAGACGAATAAAAGAAAGGTGATAATACTTGGCGGCGGCCCCAACCGGATAGGTCAGGGCATTGAGTTTGACTACTGCTGCGTACAGGCATCATTTGCACTTAGAGAAATGGGCATAGAAAGCATCATGGTTAACAGTAACCCTGAAACAGTGAGCACAGACTATGATACCTCTGACAAGCTTTATTTTGAGCCCCTTACAAAAGAGGATGTCTTAAATATCATAGACCAGGAAAGGCCAGAGGGTGTTATTGTCCAGTTTGGCGGGCAGACACCCCTGAATATTGCTGTGCCCCTTGCCAATGCCGGTGTGAAAATCCTCGGCACCAGCCCGGACAGCATAGACAGGGCAGAGGACAGGGAAAGGTTCCAGATACTGCTTAATAAGCTCAATATACGTCAGCCGCAAAACGGCATTGCCACAAACAATGATCAGGCAATAAAGATAGCAGAGGAGATAGGTTACCCGGTTATTGTAAGGCCATCATTTGTTCTGGGTGGCAGGGCCATGAAAATCGTATATGACAGAGGTGATCTTCAATATTACATGGAAACAGCCGTAAAGGTCTCACCCGGAAAGCCTGTACTTATAGACAAGTTTCTTGATCACACCACAGAGATAGATGTAGATGCCCTCTCTGATGGTACAGATACTGTGATTGGCGGCATAATGGAACATATTGAAGAGGCTGGTGTACATTCAGGTGACAGCGCCTGTGTGCTGCCATCTATATCACTTGGTCCTGAAATAATTAACCAGATCAGGTCATATACAAAGGCGATTGCAAAGGAGCTGAATGTTATCGGGCTTATGAATATCCAGTATGCTGTAAAGGATGGCATCATATATATGCTTGAGGTCAACCCGCGCGCCTCAAGAACTGTCCCCTTTGTTAGCAAGGCAACAGGTGTTTCCCTCGCGAAGCTCGCCACAAAGGTGATAATGGGTTGCACGTTAAAGGAGCTGGGTTTTACTGAAGAGGTAATACCTGCTCATGTCTCATGCAAGGAGTCGGTGTTCCCATTTACAAGGTTCCAGGGTGTGGATACGATACTTGGCCCTGAGATGAAATCAACCGGAGAGGTCATGGGGATAGATACCTCATTTGAAATGGCCTTTGCAAAATCACAGCTTTCAGCGGGTCAGAAGCTCCCTCTTTCAGGCACAGTATTTGTAAGTGTCAAGGACTCTGATAAAAAGGATGTATTAAGACCTGTAACCATTCTAAGTCAAACCGGCTTTAATATTGTTGCCACAAGGGGCACAGCGGCCTACCTGAGGGAGAATGGCATCCCTGTAAAGGATGTCAACAAGGTAAGTGAAGGCAGACCCCATATTGTGGATATGATAAAGAATGGTGAGATCAGTCTTGTTATAAATACCACGAACAACAAAAAGGCCATATCAGAGTCTTTCCCCATAAGAAGAAGCGCCCTTGTACTTGGAATCCCATATACAACAACCATAGCCGGGGCTGGCGCTACTGCCCTTGCAATTAAAAAGATGGTTGAAGGCAGAATAGATGTAAAGACCATACAGGAATATCATAATATTTAATAAGAGAATAAAATGACGTGTTATTGTAATCGGATAAAAGAGAAGCCTGACAGGCCGAAAGATGAATGCGGGATATTTGCAATATATCACCATGAAGATGCGGCAAAGCTGACCTATTTTGGTCTTTATGCACAGCAGCACAGGGGGCAGGAGAGCGCCGGAATTGTGGTATCAGATGGCGAGTGTGTTGTTGAGCATAAGGCAATGGGCCTTGTGCCTGATATCTTTAATGACAAGATACTTTCTGGTCTTAAGGGTAACATTGCTCTGGGTCATGTAAGGTATTCAACAACAGGCTCTTCATTATTGGCCAATGCACAGCCCTTCAGGATAAAACATGGAGGTAAATGCATTGCAATGGCCCACAATGGTAACCTTGTAAATGCATTCACTATCCGTAAAGAACTTGAAGATGACGGCTCTATATTTCAGACCAGTATGGACAGTGAGGTGGTGCTTCACCTTGTTGCAAGGTCCATGAAAAAGGGGCTTGAAAAGGCGATGCAGGATGCTATGTCCAGGATAAAAGGGGCCTACTCTCTTGTGCTTATGACAGAGGATACACTTATTGCCGTGCGCGACCCCAATGGTTTCAGGCCCCTGTGCCTCGCACGGCTGAATGGAGGCTATGTTATTGCATCAGAGACATGCGCCCTTGATCTGGTTCAGGCAGAATATATAAGGGATGTTGAACCGGGTGAAATCATTATTGTAAACAAGGATGGCTTAAGGAGTATAAAGTCCTCTGAACCTGTAAGAAAGGCCCATTGTATTTTTGAGCTTATCTACTTTGCGCGGCCTGACAGCTCTGTCTTTGGCCAGAATGTATATATGTTTCGTAAAAAACAGGGGCAGCTTATGGCAGAGGAGTTTCATGTGGATGCTGACCTTGTTATGCCATTTCCCGATTCAGGCAACTATGCGGCTATAGGTTTTGCGCAGGCATCTACCATACCGCTTGAAATGGGTGTTATCAGAAACCATTACATTGGCAGGACATTTATCCAGCCCTCCCAGACCATGCGCGACTTTGGGGTCAAGGTTAAGCTCAACCCGGTAAAGGAACTGTTCAAGGGTAAACGTGTATTAATTATAGAAGATTCTATAATAAGGGGGACAACCTCAAAGACCAGGATCGAGACGCTGCGTAATATTGGGGCAAAGGAGATACACATGCTTGTATCATGCCCGCCCCACAGGTTTCCATGCCACTATGGCATAGACTTTTCAACAAAGGGTGAGCTTATTGCTGCACAGAAGTCTGTTGATGAGATAAGGTCATTTATCGGTCTTGACAGCCTCGGCTACTTAAGTATTGATAACCTTGTAAAGGCTACCCATATACCAAGAACAGACCTGTGTCTTGCATGCTTTGACGGCAATTATCCGGTACCTGTTGATGAAGAAACAGGGAAGTTTTCAATGGAGTAAAAATAAATCCATCATGCCCGAATTTATTTTTGCAACCTGTCTGCCACGCTCAATGCCCTACCTTAAACGCGAACTGGCGCGAACGCGCCCGGATTTGCGGTTGGCATACTCCCGGCCCGGATTGATCACGATGCGCACAGATGCTGTGCCACCGGGCCTCAGCACACCCGAGCCGCAAGCTGTTTTTGCGCGAGCCACCGGGCGCTCACTGGGCTTTGCTGACTCGCTTGATCGCATTGTTGAATTAGCGGAATTGGTAGCAGCCCCGGAAATCAGGGTTCACGTATTCGCGCGGGACCCGGTCAAACCCGATAAACAGATTCCAGACTACGAGGGTATAAAAAGGTGGCGCGACAGCGTCCGCGGGCAACTCGGTACCCGCGTGTTAGACGGCGATGATGCAAAGCCAGGTGACACTGTTCTCGACGTAGTGCTTCCGCCACCAGGGATGACCGACCCGATCATGGTTGGTTGGCACATACACGACCATTGGCGCGGTGCTGCGCCCGGTGGTGTTTGTCAGGTCCCGGTTCCGCCGGAGGTGCCCTCACGGGCCTACGCAAAGATCGAGGAAGCGCTCCATTGGTCAGCTCTTGAGCTCCATGAGGGTGATGTCGTAGTCGAAATCGGGTCAGCCCCGGGCGGGGCAGCAATGGCGCTGCTGCAACGCGGAGCCAATGTTATAGGCATCGACCCCGCACGCATGGATCCCCGTGTGCTCGATTGGCATGGGGCATGCGGAACTTTCCGTCATATCAGCAACTATGCAGAGCGCCTGCGCACACGCGATCTGCCTGCAAAGGTCGATTGGCTTGTGCTCGACGCTAACATCGCACCGCATCGTGCGCTCGTTGCACTCAAGCACCTGATGTCACTGCGAGGGAACTCTATACGCGGGCTGTTACTCACACTTAAGCTCCACGATGACGGCGTAATTGAGGATTTGCCAGTGTTATTTGCTCAGATTAGCGAGCTTGCAGGGGCTATTTCGTTGCGCGCAACCCAGCTCCCGAGTGCACACCAGGAAGTGGTGGTGTGGGTCCAGCGCTCGCTATAATGCATTTATAGGGTGGTGGATAAGAATGTATTATGCATGCAGCCTTAATCAGGTTTTTCTAGCAGCCTTCAGTTAATCTCTTGTCCTTATGCAGGTATTATCAGGAGTAAACAACATTAGAGAAACAAGGCCGGTCTGTATGGAAATATCCCCATTAGAATAGAGATATTTACCTTGTATTTTCGTGCCTTTCGTTGCCTGTCCCTCCATCTTGTCGCGTCATAACTTTCAGTGAAGACGGAAGCTTCAGCGACGGCGGATGTTTCGTGGTTCAGGTTGTCTTATCTCATTTATTGCTCTGGAATTACTGCAATCTCTACAAACAGGTATAATCCATTTATTTGTAGAGACAAGGCATGCCTTGTCTCTATAGTTATTTGTGTTTCCGGGGAACAGGCTCCTTCTTGGAATTCCATGCCTTAAATAATTTATTATAAATCTCAGGCTGTGGAAAGTCAGATAACATCATCATCTGTTCATTTGCAAACATGGATTCTTTGAAAAAATTTTTCAGCCCCTTTATGAACCCTGCAATTTTTGGTGCAGGGATTGAAAAGATCATTTCGCCTGCCTGGGTTAAGGCCCTCACATATTCACCAGGGTCAGGGAGCGTTATCCAGTATGCATTGTGGATAATTGGTGATGTTACAGCCCATGCGCACGAGAATGGAAAAAAGCTGGATTTTATACCCTCTCTTTCCTTTTCATCGATTGAAAGCAGCATGCTCCTTAACTGGTTTGTGTCTGCATAGATCATTATCAGGTCAGGTTCAAAGGATGCGCTATTTAAAGGGGCAGTAAGGATCCCTGTGTATCTGCCATATTTAAAACCTTCATAGTTTTTTCCTGCATCATGGGCATGGGCTTTAGGCAACGGCACAAACCCGTAGGCCAGTACCGGCCCTGGGCAATAGCTGTCTTCCATGAGCATTGCCACTGTGAGCTTATCCCTTCTTGCAAGGGAAAATGCCTGGCATTGTGCATAATGTTTCCCCTGATCCTTATAAGGTCTCAGTGCATCCTTTGGGATGTCCTGCCTTTTTACCACCATTTTAACTGCAACAGGGGATGTCTTAAGACCCAGTAACTGCTCCAGGGTTTCCCCATATCTTTTGTTTTTTCTTGTTTCCGGCATAATTTCTACTCCTTTAGCAACATTAAACGATTATTACCTTGACCTGACACCTTATTATTCGTATGATAGCCGCCAATTAACAGTGTTCTTGGTTGTAATTAAATAATAAATCACATTAGCCCCGGAATTACTCCGGGGCTTTTTTTTGATCCGGATAATGTCTTACACTGTTCATCGATCCGGAATAATCCGGCCCTCAGCATACAGGAGGGTATTTTAAAAGGCAATCCACTGTATATAGAACGCAAAGATTTGACCTGTTTTCCGCCCATGGCGGGAATAAATAATGAAAGAAGGTATATATTGAATTTTGACACATTTAGTTTTCATCCATCCATTGCGGCAAATATCGCAGCCGCTGGTTATGAGGTCCCAACCCCTATTCAGGAAATGGCAATCCCAAAGGTAAAAGAGGGGCATGATATCATGGGCCTCGCACAGACCGGAACAGGTAAGACAGCGGCATTTGCGCTGCCAATACTTAACAGGCTTATAAAGGGGAAACAGGGTGGGGTGCGTGCCCTTGTGATAGCCCCTACACGTGAACTGGCTGAACAGATACATCAGTCATTTGAGACTCTAGGCAAAAAGACAAATATAAAAAGTGTTACTGTATATGGCGGTGTGGGTATTAACCCCCAGATACAGAAATTAAGGTCTGCCGATATTGTTGTGGCATGCCCTGGCAGGCTTATTGATCATATAGAACGTAAAACAATAAGTCTTACAAAGGTGGAGGTGCTGGTATTGGATGAAGCTGACCAGATGTTTGACATGGGTTTTCTCCCAAACATCAGGCGGATTTTAAAACATCTTCCAAAGGCGCGCCAGACACTGCTCTTTTCAGCTACAATGCCTCAGGAAATAAAACAGCTTGCCAGTGATATACTGAAGAATCCATCAACTGTGCAGGCAGGTGTTACTGCCCCTGCTGAAACTGTGAGCCATGCTATATACCCGGTTGCACAGCATCTGAAGACAGACCTATTACTTGAACTGCTTGAGACCAGTGATCCAGGGTCTGTCCTTGTTTTTACCAGGACAAAGCATCGCGCAAAAAGCCTTGAAAAAAGGCTTGCTGCTGCCGGATACAGATCAGCCTCCATTCAGGGGAACCTTTCACAGTCAAGGCGTCAGGCAGCCCTCGAGGGTTTTAAGAGCGGTGAATTCCAGATACTTGTGGCAACGGATATTGCAGCCAGAGGCATAGATGTATCACGTATATCACATGTGATAAACTATGATATCCCCGCAACCCCTGAGGCATATATCCACCGAATAGGCCGTACCGGCAGGGCTGAATGCAGTGGTGAGGCATTTACCCTTGCTACCAAAGAAGATAAAGATATGGTGAAGGCAATAAATCGTTTAATCGGTTCTGAGGTAGAGCAGCGCACCATATCTACCTTTAATTATGGTTCACCGGACCCTGATATAAAAAGGCCATCCATTGGAAGGGTTGTTTCACAGAGGAGATTCCCCGAAGTGAGAAACAGTTATAACAAGAGAAGACCAGCAGCAAAGATATTCAGTTAACGACTGGTAAAGGATTATTGCGGCTTCCATAAACAGAGAGTTATGGAAGCCGTAAAACTAATTTTTATTCGGCCACTTTTCATCAAGTTTAAATTCTATGGGCCACCAGACAAAACAGTCAACATCCATACCATCCTTTTTGGCAGGTCTAAACTTGTATTTGACTATTGCCTCCAGTGCTGCCTGGTCAAAAACTCCAGCAGGATGAGCGTTTTTCACCTGTGGATCCTGTATCATGCCATCCTTACTGAGAATAAATCTCAAAACAACTTTGCCTTCTATCTTCTTCTCTTTGGCTTCAATGGGATATTCAGGAGGAACCGCTTCAATAACCTGCGGTGGGGTATCAATTTCGCCATGCCTAATAACAAGTTCACCTTCAGGATTGAAGATAAAGGTTTTATCATCCGGACCCGAAAGCGCAAACATTATGGGTAATCTGACAAAACAGTTAACATCCTTGCCATTCTTTATAGCAGGTTTAAACTTGAATTTGGCTATAACCTCAAGTGCTGACTTTTCAAAAATCCCTTCAGGTTCAGCACTATCTACCTGTGGCTCATGTGCAATGCCATCTTTACCGACAATAAATCTCAAAACAACTTTGCCTTCTATCTTCTTCTCTATAGCCTCAATAGGGTATTCAGCGGCAAACTTTTCAATAACCTGCGGTGGTGTATCAACCTCCTTTAATACATAAACCGGTTCACCTGCGAGCATATTTTCGTCTTCATTCTCAGGTTGATCTGTTTTATTTGCCGCTGACAGTATGGTATCCTCGGTCCCTGTCATATCTTGCAGTTTTTTAAGGTATTCATACATTTTTTCATGGTTACCCTGTGCCTTGTAACACATTGCAATTTGTTTAAACCATGCTTTCTTTGGTGCATCAGGTATATCCATGTATGTTTCTATCGTATCAATTGCACTGTTGTAGTCCTTTTTTTCCATGTATATTCCAATAAGCATGCTAATTGTTTTTGGATTAGGATCATCCTGAAAATCAATCATCTCTTTAATAACCCTTATGGTGTTATCATAGTTTTTTGTCTGATAATATGAGGCGGCGGCTGCCTCAAGCATTTTAATATCCTTTGCATCGCTTTCTTCATATCTTTTTTCCATCAATGGGCCAGCCTCTTCAAATTTTCCCGTTTCATATAAAGTGGCACCATAATAAGACGTAAGGTCCTGGTTGTCAGGGTATGCTTCATAGCCCTCTTTAAAGACCTTTAATGCCTCATCCAATTTCTTATCGTTATACCAGTAATACCCGAGCATAAGATAAACATCCGAAGGGATTGTATCATTTGTTGTATCCATATAATCCAGAAGCACATTCCTGGCATTTTCAACTTCCTTATTTTCAAAAAGTTTCTGTGCCTCAACCATGGCCTTTTGTGCCTCTTCGGAGAGTGCGGTTTTATTATCGAGCCCCTCCTGTGCAAAACCTGTTATTGTATAAAAGATAAACCCTGTCATAAGAAGCATGACAATTGCTAATGCCTTAATTCTTTTTGTGCTTTCCTTGTATCTTACTATCATGGCAAGTCTCCTTTTTATTTGAGATTTATTTTCTATAATACCTGCCATTGCCGGTAGCTGTTGGTTCTGGCAGAATTTTTCAAGAAAACCGATAATTGTGCCTGCATAATCCTTTGATTGGTTATTCCTTATCCTTGCCAGCACCGATGCATCACAGGCAGATTCCTGGTCTATCCTCATCTTGTAAAAGGCATACCAGACAAGCGGATTAAACCAGTGAAAGACCTGAAGCAGGGTAATAATCCATGACACACCTATATCATGCCGCTTAATATGGCCAAGCTCATGCATAAAAATATAGGTAAGCTCTGACCTTGTGAGTTTTTCAAGCACTCCTTCCGGAAGCAAGAGCCTTGGCCTGAGGTAACCGAACAGGACAGGGCTCTTAACTGCGTCTGTGATGATAATCCCGATCACAGTGTTGATTTTCATAGTAATCTTGCATTCTTCAAGGAGGTCAAGGATATCTTTATCAACCAGCATGGGTTTCTGTTTTATGTTGAACCAGAATCTGAAGTTTTTGATGAGGATAAATAGGCCGATGGAGAGTACCCCTGCAAGCCAGGCATAAAGCATGATCTCATTAAAGGAAAGATCATCAAGCCATGCCCAGTTGATGTTTGAAGAGGTGTTAAAAATAATACCTGTTATCATATCATCCTTTTCAATGAGCATAGTATTAAGAAACTCTACCTCTGGAAATTTTATGGATATGAATTCAGGGAGTACACTACTCTTCTCATATTTTACAGGGATGATCATGCGGATGATGAGCACCAGCCAAAGGCCATAATGCCACCATGCAGGGAGGCGCTTTGCCACTATGGATTTGATTACCAAAATAAGACATATAAAAATGCTTATATCTATTGTGTAATCTATGAGCCATGAAAAGAAGGCAGGTAATGCCTTTAGTATTGTTTCCATTTATTCCCCCTGTTTTTCATCAAGGATGCGTTTCAGCTCTTCTATATCTTCCTTTGTCAGCTTTTCACTTTCTACCATGGCGGCGAGCGCTGGTTTTAAGGCCCCGCCAAATACCCTGCTTAAGAAAGAGCTGCTTTCTGCCTTTACAACAACAGATTCTTCGACAAGTGGAAAAAACTTATACTCTCTTCCTTTACCATCATGACCGACCGCCCCCTTGCTGACCAGCCGGTTCAGAAGAGTCCTGATGGTCTTTGGCTGCCAGTTTGTTGATTCTGATACAACCTCAATCACCCTGTTTGAGGTTATTGGGTTTTCATTCCATATTGCCTTCATTACTGCCCATTCTGCCTCTGAAATCTTTGGTATGTTATTCATCTCTCCTCCATTATTATCAGATCACAATTGTAATTTAAGATATCACAAATGTGATCTATGTCAACAGGAAAAATTAAATAATTTTATTATTAGGATAACATATTGGAATTAATGGTGATATTTATAGTGAGTTGTTGTTGAGGTCATTTTATTGGGAAAGGGTGGCGCTACAGTAGAGACAATGCATGCCTTGTCTCTACATAGTATGGTTAATTTTATCAGGAATATTTATCACTCACAGGAATATTTTCTTTTCAACTCTATTCTAAAAGAATCATGAGCCAGGGCATGCCTTTTGGCTTTTGCCTTGCACAGCCCGTATGTTTTGCATCATGCTGGAACATGGGCCAGGCTGAATTTGCCGGGCCGTATGACAGGGTATTAATCGCATAGAAGAAATAATCGTAACCATAAAAAGAATTAGAACCCAAATAAACAGTGCCGTCAGTTCCTATTGTCGGGGACGAATAAACATGGCTCCCGGTGTTATATGCCCATTTTTGTGTACCGTCAGGATTGATCGCATAAAGATTATTATCATAGGACCCAACATAAATGGTGCCGTCAGCGCCTATGGCTGGAGAGGTGCTCACAATGTCTCCGGCAGTGAAGGCCCATTTCTGGGTGCCGTCAGGATTTACTGCATAAAGATTATTATCATTTGATCCAACATAAATGATACCGTCATCGCCTATGACTGGAGAAGATGTTTTGCCATAGCTAGTAACCTCTCCAAAAGCAAACGTCCATTTCTGGCTGCCATCTGTATTGATTGAATAAAGAATATCACCAGACACCATATATATGGAACCGTCAGATCCTATGGCAAGGGAATCCACATCATAATAACTATTAGTGTAGAACACCCATTTTGGGCTGCCGTCAGGATTTACAGCATTGATATTACCCAGCGAGTCTCCTACATAAACAGTATTGTCAGACCCTATCACCGGGGAATAGAACCTGCCTGCATTATTGGGATGGTAAGCCCATTTCTGACTGCCATCAGGGTTTATCGCATAGAATTTGCGATCATGGGAGCCCACATAAACAGTGCCATCAGCAGCGATGGCCGGAGATGATCGCACATCATCTCCTGTAGGAAAAATCCATTTCTGTGTACCGTTTGGGTTGATTGCATAGAGGTTATTATCATTTGAACCTACATAAATGGTCCCATCACGACCTATAGCAGGTGATGACTCATATCTCTCTCCGTTGGTAAAGACCCATTTTTGTGTGCCGTCAGGATTTATCGCATATATCTTATTGCCATAAGAACCGGCATATATTGTGCCATCAGATCCGACGGCTGGTGAAGATGCTATAATGGCGTCTGTCAGAAAGGTCCATTTCTGTGTGCCATCAGGGTTGTATTCATAAGCGCCCATATCCACTGTGGCTGTACGATCCATGTTACCGTCAATAATGCGGTCATTTCCATCATAGTCATTCTCTGGTATGGTAGATACGGAATTGTCCCCCACGTCTATACAGGGAGAATCCTTCTGCAAATGAAAATCTCCTTCTGCCGGATCCACAAAAAGGGGATCAGCATCAATATTGCCCGTGCCTGTATAGCCCCCCTGGATATTGGAGTAGGTGACAACTATCGTTGCTGAGGTGCTGCCAATCTCTCCCGAGGTGTTTCCCCAAAGGATACAATTGATCGCAGTAAGCGAGCCTTCCCAATTGCTTATCCCGCCATCGGCTGCTGCCTGGTTTGCCCGGAAGGTGCAGTTGGTCACTGTAGGGCTACCACCATCGTTGCGCATCCCGCCACCGCCACCGCCAGCCGTGTTTCCTGTAAAAATGCAATTGGTTACAGCGGGTGAGGAGCTGTTGTTGAATATCCCGCCACCGTGAGTAGAGGCAGTGTTTGCTGAAAAAATACAGTTTATCACTATAGGAGAAGAGCTGTAATTAAACATTCCGCCACCATGTGAAGTAGAGGAGTTCCCTGTGAAGGTGCAGTTTGTCACCAGGGGAGAGGAGTTGTTTGTGTTGTAAATTCCTCCTCCATTTCCAGTATTCCCAGTAAAGGTGCAGTTTGTCACCAGGGGTGAGGAGTTGTCTGCGTTGTACATTCCTCCTCCTCTGCCAGTATTTTTAGTAAAGGTGCAGTTGTTCACAGTTGGTGAGGAGTTGTCTGCGTTGTACATCCCGCCACCATAACCGGACGCAGTGTTGTCTGAAAAAGTGCAGTCGCTTATAGTTGGTGAAGAAGCCCAAATGCCTATTCCACCGCCATAATCTGCCGTGTTATTTGAAAAGGTACAGTTTGTTACATTCGGTGAAGCATTACCCTGGATGCTCATTCCTCCGCCGCCATATGCCGAGTTCAGGGTAAAGACGCAATTTGTCACATTCGGTGATGCGCCACCAATGAACATCCCACCTCCAAATTCTTCCGATCCATTTGTGATGGTAAAACCATCAAGTTTTGCCGAAGAATCAACACCATCGGCGACCACCACACTGCCTGATCCACCGCCGTTTATGGTGGTCACATCCGGCCCTGCACCATGAATGACCACGCCAGACTTCATGGTGATATTCTCATAATACGTACCTGCTGCTACTTCAACAGTATCACCTTCACCGGCCGCATCAATGGCAGCCTGGATAGTTGAATATGCCTCGGAGGGGACATTCAGGGTAGCGGCAATAACTTTATCACCGGTTAATGAAAAAAACATAAGCATCATGAAAAGCGGGATTATCTTTTTCATCGTCAAAGTCCTTTCTTTTTTGAAAGCATTTATCAATTAATAATACTTACAAACATGAAACTCTTTTAACCAGATATATAATTAAATTGTTAAAGAACTATGTTAAACCTGAGACTGTCAGGTGGAATATAAGAAAAAGAAAGGAACAAAGCTCTCAGCGGAATAGGCAATTTATAGCATATTACATGGAAATTCCAATATATATTTGCCAGATAAGAAAATGCCCCGCTTTGTTGCGGGGCATTGTATTGTTTTAGGTAATTTGAGATTTAATATTTTAGGTCTGTTTCAGGCTTTGCAAAATCAATTGCTCTTCAAAGCAGCAAGCAGTTTGCCTGTTTCCCTGGGTGCTGATAACTGTTTTAATAATTTTGCAGCCAGGTCATGGGCAGCCTTTCTTTCTTCATTTGTTAAGCCCTCTTTATCTGCCTCCTTAACAAGGCTCCCTGCCTCCTCGTGACCGTTCTCCTTTGCAATAAGCAGCCATACATACCCGAGTTGCTTATCAATAGCTGTGCCTGTGCCAAGGTAATAGAGCACTGCAAGATCAAACTGTGCAACAGAGAGATTATTTTCTGCTGCCTTTTTCATCCACTCAAAACCCTTTTTTATATCCCGCTCTACCCCAAGCCCGCTGATATATTTTCGTGCAGTGTTATACTGGCTCCATCCATCACCATGCTCAGCGCTTGCCTTGAAAAGGTCAAATGCAATTTGATCATCCTGCTTTACCATCTTACCTTCGCTATAGAGCTCGGCCAGAAATCTCTGTGCAAGGGCATTTCCGATTTTAGCGAATGCCTCAAGGCTCTGAAGCATCTTTTTTGCCCCTTCTGTATTCTCACCAGCTTCAAGAAGTTGCTTCTTAATAATGCAGCATACATCACGGCTCAGCTCATCACCCCTGTCACCTGATATGAGAAAATAATGAAATGCCAGGGTTGTATCATATGGGAATTCAGCAGGTATGAGTATGCCGCCATACTCCACCTCTGTCTTTACCTCTTCAAAGATACTTCCCCCCTTAAGGTATATGGTGCCTAAAATGAAAGAGGCATTAACGTTTCCACCCTTAGCTGCCTTTTCAAGCAGCCTGATACATTTTGTAAAATCCCTCTTTACCTCCTGCCCCTGTCCAAACAGCAGGGCTGCCTGGAACTGATCTTCAGGCGAACCGTTCATTGCAGCATGGAACAGCTCATCATTGCTGAGGTTCATAAGCTTGATTTCAGGGCTGTACATATCAGTCATCAAGCCTTCAGTCTCATTTTTCAGTTTGAATTGAGATGAATTTTTTGCCTGGCCTGCGTGTGCCTGGCTGCATAAGAAAAATATTGCCGCTGTAACAGTAAGTGCAGTGCGAAAACAAACCCCCATTATTAAAAATCCCCCTTTTAAATCTTCCTAATCTCTGAATTAGTTTTTTCTTCTTACCATAGGTTTGGAAAAGATGTATGCAAAAATCAATCCTAATAATATAAAAAAATAAAAACTAAATATATCAATGGTTTATTTTGAGGTAGTGTTGTGCATCAGGAAAAATGTGAAAATATTTCCATAGTTATTGTGTAATAAAATGCTTCCGGAAGGAAAGGGATTACATATATTAATACTGATAATTGGTCCAACGCCGACTTTAAAATAAAAAGCGGATTATCAGGCTTGAAGCTGCACCAATAATAACACCAGTAATTATTTCATATGGTCTATGTCCGACAAGGTCTTTTAATATTGGGTCACCCTGTATCTCTGCTGCAAAGTCAGGGTATCTTTTCTGGAAGGTATTATATATGGAATACATCCTCCCCCTGTCATAGATAACTATAATGCTCATGACCGCTGCAAGCCCGAAGATAGCACTCTCAACACCTGCTGTATGCAATATTGTTACAGCCACCGATGTTATGACCGAGCTGTGTACACTGGGCATGCCCCCTGCCCAGATGATTCTCCACATTACACGCGACCTGTCATCTTTCCCATATCTGATAAAACCGAATAATACCTTTACTGTCTGGGCCATTATCCATGCTGCAAGGGCTGCTAATAATATAGTATTCATTTCGTCTCCCTAGAAATTGTATTTATCGTTTTCAGGGTCAAAGTCCTTTTCATTAAGCCCGACATTAAACTTTAGATTATGAAAGATGTACTCTTCGTACAACTCACCTGACCAGTCATAAACAGTAACCTTGAGAGGTAGCAGATGTTCCTTGTCCAGGGAAAGGGTTATCTTTGCGTTATAAAAACCCATGTCAGGAGGGAATACACCCCGGATTATCCACACTGCCCTGTCATCCACTATCCCCTCACCCGCAAGTCCAATAGTGCCTGCACCTGTCTCTTTGTGTCTGGCATAGCTATCTTCAAGGATATCATATATCTTTACAAGCCCGCTTCGTTTTAAAGGGTGATGATTCCTCTTCATGGCAATGCTGCCTTCCGGGTCAATTCGAAGGGTGATAAAACCGAATAACCCACCGGAGTGCCCGACAATCTTGTTATTGTTACGGCCCTGGTCAAAGATCACCTCCTGCCCTTCAAACCTCCCCTTTACCCATTTAAAGTAGTAATGTGCAGGCTTTTTACACTTTGCCCTGATCTCAGGGTCATAATAGATAGTACCATTCTTGTTGACCTTTTTTTCAAGTGTGCAGGTAAAGTCTTTAACCTGTTCAAATTTTTTAATGGATTCAGTTACAAGAAAATCAACATCAACAGGCGCGGCAATACCTATGTTCACGCCATGAATGAAACACAGGAACACTGATATCCCTAATATAAAGGCTGCCTTTTGTATAATCATCATTACAAATACCTCAATTTACCAAAATGGCGGTTTTTAACTTTAAAGATAAATTTGCTCTCGTAATGCCCGTCCCGCATCAATTGCGGGATAAATTCCGACGGGCATCCATTGTTATAGTTTTAAAATATTTAAAGCGGATTCCCGCCTTCGCGCATTGGCGTCAAGTTAACAAAAATATCGTACCGAAAACATATTACATGGTAAGAGATATAAAATAAATATCCCTGAGAAAAACATCTATTCATAATTCAAGACGAAAAAATCATTTCTCACACAAAGTCACAAAGCTCACAAAGTTAAGAAACAAAAAAATATTATGTAAAAAACATTTGATTTTCTTAGTGTTCTTTGCGCCTCTGTGTGAGATATAGCTTTAGGCTTTTGCTTTTAGCCTTAGCTTGACGCAAATGCGCCTGCGCATGAATGACGTATTCAGCTCCACAGTTCTAAAAATTATTTTACAATACATCATTTTAGATTATTTAAATTGATGCGATCTTGTTAATAGATTTTTTACATTAACCCTTTTCTTTAATGTCACCATGCCTCCGAACCTGACATACTCCTCCTTTCTGCAGGCAGAGACCAGCCCTCCATTATGGTATGTCTTGTTCGGGCATCCATCACACAGGTCCTGTCTGCCATCCTCAAGGATATCCTGTGGCTGAAGTATTAAAAGGCTCTGGATATAAACCTTTTCAAACAGGTTTAGCGGGTTTTTCAGGCAGCCCACAAGGTATGAAAACAAGCTCTTTCGGATATCCCTGTCCATTATCCCAAGTGGGAACATCATCTTTCCCATGCCATACATAAAGGTTTTAAGAAATGAGAGATATCGCCCCTTAAAAAAATGGTAACCATTCTGCATGAGCTCCATTGCACCTGATCCCATGAATCCATAAATCTTTTCCTTTGTGCCTATTACATTTGAAAAGAGCCATTTTGGTGCATCAGGTACCTCTGTGCCGCCCAGGAATGAATTGGCTTTAAAGTTGGGGATAACCCTTTTCACCTGCCTGATCAGATCAGGTGAGGTAAGCTCTTTGTGTGTTTTGGTTGCATACTCCCTTGTGGAAAAGGCTGTCTCTTCATACTTTATCCTTTTGTTGTTTACATAAAGGTCCCAGTCTGTTTCTTTTCCGAGCACCCTTACAGGGATAATGGTGTTTGTGCAGACCTTATCTATATTTTTCACTGTCCATTCCACTATATCAGGCAGTTCATTAATGGTTTCGGGAAGTATAGTCGTATTAAAACCGCAGATCATGCCCCCTGCCTTATGTATCATATCAGCATACTCCTGCCGAAGGTTGTTCAGCAATTTTTCGGTTTTATCCTTCCATGCAGGCCTATCCTGGCCCCTGTCCACATGGATAATAAATCCGAAGAGGCCCGCCTCCTTCAGGGCTTTCACCTTATCCTCATTCAGTCTGTTTCCATTGGTCATGAGCACCGGTTTTACTCGGTAGGCTTTTACCGTTTTTACTATTGCTTCAAGGTCAGGATGAAGGAGTGGTTCTCCTCCGGTTATAAATACTGTATCAGTCTTTCTTAAACCAAGGGTAGCGATCAGCTCCTGTTCTATCTGAAACAGGGTCTTGTTGCTTTCCGGGTCGCTCTTCTGGTAGCAGTAGCTGCAATTGAGGTCACACCTTCTTGTGATTTCAAGCCATGTAAATGCATTGTCAGACATAGACCAGGGCATACGAAACAGATTATGAGTGCTTACCTTCTCTACCTGCTTGATGCCCTCCTTATTCCGGGCTGCCAGGTTTAATAATTTTTCTGCCATATGATCATCTCCTTTGATTTAATATAGACCCGATAATCCATGTAGATGGCATAATGTGTGCCACCGAGGTTGATAATGCTAAATACAATAAAAACAATATGATAAAAGGTCAGCTTTGAATTTTATCAACTCTGGAGATTATTGATGTTGACAATATTTGCATTGCCTATATACATAATATGCATGACTGCTAAAAAACTATCATCAGAAGAGAGGGCGTTTTTCAGGCTTGTGTCCGGTGCAGCGCTTTCAAACCCGTTCAGTGATGAAAGGACCGAACTGGATATCAGGATAGCAGAGTGTCCGCCTGATGCCCCTTTAACAGAGCGCCTTGAATGCGTTTTTTTAAAAATGAAAGAACGTATAGAGAAACTTGAAAAAGAGGGCAGGGCAGATATCAGCCTTTATAGCGGTGATGACAGGGTCATTATTCAGAGCACCTTTCTCTTTGAGATCTTCTTTATTTTTACAAGAGGGTTTGATGACCTTATTGCAAGGCAAATAAAGGCAGGGGAGTCGACCTGTGTAGTTCCATTCGGCAGGGATGCCATCTCATTATTTATCAAAAGGGGTTTTAGCCCTGATGATGCATGCAGGTTCTTTGCCATACTTTACCAGTTAAAACGGGCCTATTACTTTGTTGACAAGGCCCTCATAGGTCAGAGCCCCTGCATGAGAGATTTGAGAAGGCATCTGTGGAACAATGTCTTTACATACGATATCCGCCTTTACGAACGCTTTCTCATGAACCGGATGGAAGATTTTTCCACCATGATCCTCGGCGATACAGGCACAGGCAAAGGCACAGCCGCGGCAGCAATAGGCAGGTCAGGTTTTATACCCTATAACCCTGATAAGAATATTTTTACAGACAGCTTTATGAATAGTTTTATATCTATCAACCTCTCCCTGTATCCTGAAACACTTATAGAGTCTGAGCTTTTCGGGCACAAGAAGGGGGCGTTTACTGGGGCAATTAATCAGCACGAGGGCATATTCAGTAGATGCAGGCCACATGGTTCAATATTGCTGGATGAGATAGGCGATGTGTCACTTCCTGTCCAGCTTAAACTATTACAGATCCTCCAGGAGCGTACTTTCAGCCCGGTCGGAAGCCATGAAATCTTAAGGTTTAACGGCAGGGTGATTGCCGCAACCAATAAATCGATCAAGGAGCTCAGGGGTAGTGGTTTGTTTCGGAGCGATTTTTATTACAGGCTCTGCTCTGACTGTATTGTTGTGCCATCTCTTTCTGAACGTATACAGGAGGACCCTGATGAATTAAGGCTGATCCTTGAAAATATAGTAAGCCGTCTGACAGGTGAAAAATCAGAAGAGCTTGTTTCTCTGGTAATTGAATCCCTTGAAAAGAGTCCGGGCAGGGATTATTCATGGCCGGGTAATGTGCGCGAACTTGAGCAGGCTACGCGCAGGATACTCCTTACAAGGGAATACAGAGGCGAAAATGTGTCATCTTCAGGTGGAATAAAGGAGATGCTGAAAAATGGGATAGATTCCCAGAACATTGACTCCCAGGAGCTTATAAGCGGGTACTGCGCCCTCCTGTATGAGAGGTATGGAACCTATGAAGAGGTTGCCCGCAGGATGAATCTCGACCGCAGGACAGTAAGAAGATATATAGAGTTATATCAAGGTTGACAAAGAAAAGAGGTTGAGATACAGAATAAAGCGCTTTTCGTCCGGTTTTCTAAAAATATGATAAAAAGATGGCAACAAAAGAATAAAACCCGACTTTTACAGGTGTCAGTCAGATTGTTACTGTTAACAGATACAATCTGTTTATACTCGTTTTTAATGAAACAGGTATCATATCTTTGCTAGGGAGGGAATTGAATGTCAACAGCGTTAATAATTGCAATCGGTTATTATGTTATCCTGAGTGTCGGCACCAGCATCTACCTCAAAAAAAAGGTAAAATCCGGCAGTGATTTTGTTACCGGAGGAGGGCATACACTTGCCTGGCCCCTGATTACAGCCGGTTTTGTGCTTGCGCCCCTTGGGAGCGGCCATACCCTTTCACTCTGGGAGGCATCAGCAGGTTTCGGGGCATCTGTGTTATGGTGGGGTATCATAGGGGGCGGTCTGTTTGTGCCCCTGTTTTTGTTATGGTTTGGCCCCTGGTTCAGAAGGCTTCATGTCCAGACATTCCCTGAAGGTATGGGTAAAATATTTGGCGAGGGCATAGGCTGGGTTATTTCAGCGGTATTTCCTGCGCAGCTCATCGGTATCTGTATAGCTGAGATACTGGCTACTGCAACAGCATTTTATGCCCTTGGCGGTGAGGCCATTCCATTTAATCCCCACTGTATACTTCTCGCGGTTGGCCTTACAATCCTTTATATCATAGTAGCGGGTCTACAGCAGGTGGCATGGATGAATTTTGCCAACGCCATAATGCTGATACTTGGTTCATTTGCCGCTGTGTTTGCAACCGGAAGGTGGCTTAACAACGGTCATGGAGGATGGGAATCGGTGGCTGATTTCTATTCAAATGCAAATTTGCCTTTGCATCTGAATATCCTTAATTTTTCACCGGATGTGATGTATGCACTGCTTATCCCATGCCTGTTTCTTCTTGTGTTCATGTGCAGTGCATCCCAGGCACAGTACCAGCCGCTTCTTCTTGCAAGGTCTGAATCGGATATCAGAAAGGGCGTCTTCTGGGCATCCTTTGTCAATAGCCTTGTGACATATCCGTGGGTAATACTGGCGCTGGTTGGTATGTCTGTTACAGGGATTGCTGCTGCCGGCGCTAAACTCTCTGTACCTAAACTGGCATTAATGGCGCTTCCCCAGTGGATGGTAGGTATATTGATGATTGCTCTTCTGGCTGCAACCCTTTCAACCAGTTCCCAGCTCATACTGGCTTCATCTCATATGATTGTCCATGATATTTTCAAGAGGGCGGTAAACCCCAATATGAGTGACAGGACATTCCTGATACTTACAAGGGTCATGATCTTTGTATGCGCCATTATCGTTATTATCCCGGCCCTTAAGCTCCAGCTTGTGCTTTCCATATTCTTCTGGACATTTTCTTTTGGCATACCTGTGTTTGGCGTTTACCTGATAGGTATGGTGTGGAAGGTCAACAGGTTTGCGGCATGGGTGACCCTGCTGGCTGGTTACGGTGCAAATTTTCTGTGGACATTTGCATCACCCACATGGCTGCCGGATTTTATGAGCCTGAACGTATATCCGACAACATTTGCCACGGTTTTCTTTGGTATTGTCCTGAATCTTATTTTACCGGGAAAGCCTGGTTATTTGCGTCAGTTAAAAATGGCAGAGCAGAAGTAGAGAAAAATAAAATAAGAGAAATCTATAAAAGGAGATAACAATATGGCATGGCCCTGGAAAATACTCTTAATACAATTTGTAATAACTATGGGAATGGCTGTGGTTTTTTATATAATCTGGAGACTCGCACATCCAGGTAAAAAATGGTAGGTATTGAAATATAAACAGAGGAGAATCTTATGCCTATATTAGATGCAGCAATAGCTATTTATCTAATCGGAATCATGGTTGTACTGGGGCTGATCATATCGATAGGAGCAATCAGACAAAAATTAGGTAAAAATAAAAAATAGTTTCTAATCAGGGGTTATCATAAAAATAAATTACCAGGGGCATAGGATCAAGGGTCTATCGCCCCTTTTTTATCTTTGCAACATATGAATAATGTACTTATAGCAATAGGCCTGACCCTGTTTGCCGGTATGGCTACCGGCATCGGGAGTATACTGGCATTTTTTGCCAAAAAGGATAACCACCGCTTTCTCTCTCTTGCCACAGGCTTTTCAGCAGGTGTCATGCTCTATGTCTCCTTTGCCGAAATATTTTTTAAGGGTCTTGAAACACTTGTGGAGCAGTATGGCGAGCGGTTGGGCAACTGGATAAATGTAGCCTCCTTTTTTGGAGGGATACTTTTGATAGGTGTTATTGACAGACTCATTCCTGCGGCAGAAAACCCTCATGAGATACATTCAGAAAGCGAAAATGCATTCATAAAGAATCCTTTGGCTCCGGCACCCTGTACAGAGGATGCTTTATCAAAGAGGGAGCCGGGGACACATGATCACAGCCCTGGCCATAACAGGCTGATGCGTATGGGCCTTTTTACCGCCCTTGCAATCGGCATCCACAATTTCCCCGAAGGGCTTGCCACCTTCTTAGCTGCCCTTGATGACCCATCATTAGGCATTGCAATCGCTGTGGCCATTGCCCTTCACAATATCCCTGAAGGCATAAGTGTTTCTGTCCCTATTTTTTACGCCACAGGCAACAGAAAAAAGGCATTTCTTTTATCATTATTAAGCGGTCTTGCAGAACCTGTGGGCGCAGTTGCTGCCTATATCCTTTTAAGGTTTGTGATGGGCTGGCAGACATCAGTTGTCCCTCAGGGCTTTATGGCAGTCATGTTCGGTGGTGTGGCAGGCATTATGGTTTATATAAGTCTTGATGAGCTTATCCCCACCAGCAGGGCATACGGCAAAGGGCATGACAGCATAATCGGCCTTGTAACCGGGATGGCGGTTATGGCATTAAGTCTGCTCATGTTTAAATAACAGGTACTTATATTGTTAAACGATTTTTGGTGTCTTTAAAATATGACTTTATACCACTGCTGTCCAAATCTGAATATAGAGTGCGTTCCCAGATTTGCCCACAAAGGTTTTGACTCTAAGGTTCTGTTTTAATGCCTTAAAAAACAGTTCAATTTGCCATTGATCCTTATATATGGCTGATATAGTGGTTGCCCCAAACTCAAGGTGATTTGTAAGAAGCACTATCTAACATTCATTCTCCTTGTCCCAGACGACTACTTTACGCAGGATATGAGGGTAATCTTTTTTGGCATAAAAGCCTGAAAACTTGATGAGTTCATCGGATATAATATTGCGATTTTTTGATGGAGCAAGAACTTTAATTACTTCATAATCTGCATTCTCTTTTAAGCGCGTGACAAAATAGATTCCATTTGCTGTCCAATATGCAAAGAGACCATAATCATTATAACCCCTATCCATGGCAATAATGGAGCCTGGCGCTAATGGTATTTTTCTGGCAATAGTAACATCATGTTTTCCTCCATTTGTTATGCAGGCATATGTTGGTAAATATCCATCATGATCTAATAGAAGATGCAATTTAACCGCTCCTTTTGTCCTGCGGAAATTTGCCCATGGAAACAGGGATAAGCATAGAGAAATTGTACTGCTATCCAGAGAAAGCAGTTTATTCTTGAAACTAAATTTATGTTTACCGGGCATCGATGTTTTACATAGGGAAAGAGTATCATAGAAAAGATCCCGGAACATCTCCCATGGCCTGTTAATATTTGCATAAGATAATGTGGACTTCTTTGGGGCATCTTTCATCCCTAAGTGACGAAGCTTTCCCTCGCAGCAAAGTAGTCCACTGCAGATTTCTCTAAGGCTTTTTGCTTGTGCTATCTGGCAGAATAGCATGGCTATAAAATGATCCCAGGAACTAAATCCTTTAGAATAACGTTCCGCTTTAAAATTAATCACTAACCGATAAAATTGTTTCTTATTAAATACAGCTATTAGTTGACTGAATAAGCTCGAACATCGTTCCATGTGTTTGTCCTCCTTTTGTTTTTGGGAATTCGTTTTGTCTGATAACTTACGATCTCCCATAAGGAGGACTTTTTCAAACAGGCCAGGACCCAATATCCAAATTTATGAGGCGCCTTCTTACCGGATATGTCATAGGATTTAACCACAGGCATAAACGCAGAGGTCAACTATTTCAGAACAGGTATAAATCAATAGTATGCCAGGAAGAAAACTACCTTAGAGAACTGACACGGTATATCCACGTGAACCCTATTCAAGCTAAAATAGTTAAGACTCTTGATGAATTAAAGCATTACAAATATACCGGTCACAGTGCTTTAATGGGGAATGTTGCAAGAGAATGGCAGGATAAAGAATATGTTCTCAGGTATTTTGGGAAGAATATCAGGAGAGCTAGAAAAGAGTATGAATTATTTGTTGAAGCCGGATTAAATGAAGGCAGGAAGAAAGAATTGACCGGAGAAGGTTTAATTCGGAGACTTGGAGGATGGGTAGGGGCAAAGGAAAAGCTTAGAGTTGGTGTTCACATAATGAGTGATGAAAGGATACTTGGGGATTCAGATATTGTGGATATCATAATGACCCAATCTGAATAAAAATTTGAAAGAAGACATCGTCTTAAACGAAAAGGGTATGATCTTGATTGTATAGCAGAACGGGTAGCTGAAGTATTGGGGATTGAACCTAAGGAAGTATATATTAAAGGTCGGCAAGGGTGGAAAGTAAAGGCAAGGAGTCTATTATTTTACTGGGCTTCGAGGGAATTGGGCATATCACATACTGACCTGGCAAAAAGGCTGGAA
Organism: Deltaproteobacteria bacterium; assembly: GCA_016931115.1. GTDB lineage: Bacteria > Desulfobacterota > DSM-4660 > Desulfatiglandales > HGW-15 > JAAZBV01. The sequence continues at coordinate 33,900 of JAFGFM010000016.1, forward strand.
CTAACCATAGCAGCTGTTGGTTTCTCAGTGGAACGTGGAGAATTGCTTGCAAAAGAAGGTAACTACTTTCTGGAAAAATAAGTTATTAAATTGTTAAAGAGGATTGTCCCACTTTACTTTATGACCCGGACGGCAGCCATGTAGATGGGTGGCTGAAGCACAAAGGGAGTATATATCAATAGAAATTCTAACTGGAGGAATTACCACGGAGAGCACAGAGAGCACGGAGAAAAAATAAAAGAAAAAATCTCCGTGGCCTCCGTGACCTCCGTGGTAAGCTAAAACGATGTATCTAATATTTCGCTGAAATTATAAAATGCATTACTAAGCTCAGATTTATACCCCATTAAACTGGCTTGAACCATAACTGTCAGCCAGCAGGCAGTGGCCAAAGTAAAAAGGTTTGTCCACCTTTTTCATAAATATGGGGGCATGCTGCACACCTGCGGGCAGGCAGATAATGGCTGCCGTGTTAATGGTATGCTTTTCCCACTCCTCTCCCATTGCTATCTCTGCCTCTGCTCCAAGCTCAGGCCAGTTCTCACTGCTTGCTGGTATAAAAAAGAGATATTCATCGCAGTTGTGGTTGTGGGGCGGGTCTGCCAGTACATGGGGGCTTAATATGCTTACGAAGTTGAAATTTATATCCACCTTGCCCAGCTTTTCCATATATTTCTGATCAAAACCGATATTAAGCATATCTTTTTTCGGGAATACCGGGACCGTTACCTTTGCGCCACGGAGTACATATTTATCATATCTGGATTCAGCCATTTCTTTAATCTCCTTCAATACCTGATATCAGACTGTAAAGTTAATGCCTTTATACGGGTTTTTTTACATATTCTTTAGCCATATAAATGCTGGAATAGATAACCGGTTTATCCACCTTTTTAAAATTGATCGGGCTGTGAACCATGCCTTTCGGTATTACAACTACAGTTGGTGTATTGATAACCTGTTTTTCACCCTCTATACCCATTGACACCTCTATCTCAGCGCCAAACTCCTCTGTGTCATTAGGGTTAGTCCCCATGAAGCAAAGGAATTCCTCAAAGTCATGAGAGTGTGCCTCTTCTATCCGGACCGGTTTTGATACATAGTCCCATTTTATACGATGGTTTATACCTGCCCAGTCCTTTGGTTCACCAAAGGCAGAAGGTATTACTCCTGGCATGGATTCTTTGGAAGCAACCCCCCTCACAATGTATTTTCCATATTTGGATTCACTCATCTTTCAGGTTCTCCTTTCTATGTAGATAAAGCAAGACGCACGCAGGAACTTA
>JAFGFM010000017.1 GCA_016931115.1 Deltaproteobacteria bacterium
GTATGGACTCTTTGGTGGCTGTACCTCTCACAATGTATTTTTCATATTTGGATTCAGTCATCTTTCAGCTACTCCTTTCTATTAATTTGACATTTACAATATAATTTATAGTCTCTACTCTGGAGCTTGATTAATGGTATTAGTATATAATTATTAGAAGGCATTAAAGAAAATTCCCTTTGTGTTGAGTTGATTAAAGCGAAGAGAATTCTCTTTTTAGAAAAAATATATGGGGTAGTGTAATGTGTGTCAACATAAAACCATACCATCACGCACATTAAAAAAGGCATTTGAAAAAAATCTATCATCATGCGAGCAACTTAAATAGAGGTTACATAAAAAGATATGTCTTAAAACCTCCATGTTAATAATTTTTATGTGACGCATATTTTAATCATTATCTCATCTGCCATTTATCTGTTCGGGCAGCATTGTAATATCCGGATGTACAGTTCCGGTTTCTTCTGCTTTGTCTCCCTTAATCTTCTTTCTGTTCAGTAATCGTGCAAGATCATCAAGAATCAGGTAAAATGAGGGGATTAGCACAAGTGTAATTATTGTTGAAAATAGCACCCCGACACCCAGAGATATAGCCATTGGTATCATCATACGGGCATCATCTGATTTTTCAAAAATCATGGGCATTACGCCCCCAAAGGTTGTCACCGAAGTAAGCATAATCGGCCTGAAGCGCTGGATCCCGGCTTGATGGATAGCCTCTATAGGGCTAACCCCTGAACGAACACTGCGGTTTGCAAAATCAATCAGTATAAGAGAGCCATTGACCACTACCCCCGCAAGGGCTACCAGGCCAAACAGGCTGTTTAATGAAAGTGAATAACCCAACAGGATATGGCCAATAACTGCGCCTATCATACCGAATGGAATGCAGAACATAACGATCAGCGGCTGTGTATAGCTCTTAAATGGAATAGCGAGCAGAAAATAAATACCGAAAAGTGCTAATAGCATGCCTTTGAGCAGGGCACTGATGCTGTCGCTGATATCTGCCTGTTGTCCTTCAAATGAATATGTGAGACCCGGATGCCTGGATATCAGGGCGGGAAGAGTGGCACTTACAATTTCTTTACGGATATTTTCCGCCTGTGAAGCAGGATTTACATTTGCGGTAACAGTGATAACCCTTCGGCCTTTTGTCCGTTCAATTGATGTGTATGCCCTGCCCGCAGTCATTTGGACAGCATCCCGCAGATTAACCTCTCCTTTGGGGGCCTTAAGAATCAGGTCCTCAAGGGTTACTTCTGAAACCCGCTCATTTTCCGGGAGACTGACCCTTATAGTTACTTCATTCCGACCTCGTTGTTGTTTAATTGCCTCTGCTCCCTGAAAAGCATGACGGACCTGTTGTCCTACTTCCTGGGATGTAAGCCCCATACGTTCTCCCAGAGGCAGAAGCTGTATATCAAACTGGCGTTTGCCTTGCGCTGATCCGTCGTCAATATCTTTAACGATGGAATAATTGGCCAGTTGTTCTGCAAGGTACTCACCTGCATTTTCAAGTTCTTTTTTATCCTGATGACTGAGCATAATCGTGAAGTTTTTCCCTGCACCTGGTCCACCCATATTGGATTCAAAGCGAAGGGTCTCCAAACCTGAGATAGCCCCAGTCTGCTGACGCCATAGCTCAGTAACCTTTGATGTGGGCATAGGACGGATTTCAATCGGCACAAGGAAAATCCGGGCCTTTACAGTATTGCTTGAAACATCACTGAGTATGCCCAATGCCAGGTCAGAACCGCCATTATCCCGGATAACTTTTTTACCAGCATCCACAAGCCGTTTTTCCACTTCCATCAGATGGTTAGCTGATGATCCATATGGAAGGGTTGCAGCGCAATATGCATACTCTGATTCTTCACGGGGAAACATTTCCAGGCCCATCCTTCCGGATGCCACATATCCGCCTGTAGCTAGTAAAAAAGAAATGCCTGCTGCCATTATGCTGTATCGGTTTTTAAGAAAAAATGAAAGCCACGCGCCGTAGCGGTTGTATACAAATTTTTCAAATGACTGGCTGAATCTTTCCTGCCATTTTTCAAGGTAGTTAAGTGGCCATATAGCCTGACTTCTGGTGCGATGCCCCAAATGGGAGGGTAGAATAAAAAGGCTTTCAAAAAGGTTAACAGAAAAAACCGCTATTACCACAATAGGAATTACCTTAAATATTTTCCCCATCATTCCGGGTATAAACAGCATAGGTAAAAAAGTAACCAGGTTTGTCAGTACGCTGAATATTACAGGTACAACTACCTCGCGTGTCCCGTCCACTGCTGCCTTGAAAAGCGGGCTCCCCTGACGTCGGTGAAAATAAATATTTTCACCCACAACAACGCCATTATCGACAACAATACCCAGGGTAACAATAAAGGCAAACATGCTTATAATGTTAATTGAGAAATCTGTAGCTGGAAGGAAAACAAAGGAACCCAGAAATGAAACAGGTATCCCCAGACATACCCAGAAGGCGAGACGGGTTTCCAGAAACAGGGCCAGACAGATAAAGACTAGAATTAAGCCCATGTATGCGTTGTTCAGGAGCAATTTGGCTTGCCCGGAAAATTTTTTAGAGTCATCACTTACAATAGTCAGTTCCAGTCCTTCCGGCAGTTTGTGGTTTAATTCGGTCAGAATCACTTTTGCTGCATCGGCTACTTCAGTGGGGGTCTGGTCTCCCACTCGGTAGATTTCTATCATTACTGCCGGGTTTCCGTTGAATGATGCCCAGGTGTTGCTGTCTTCAAAACCTTCTCTTACTGTAGCCACATCTCCAAGCAGGACGCGAGAACCATCTTCCATGGTCATAATCGGAATCTGGGCATACTGATTGGCATAATCACGGCGATCTTTTATCCTTACCATGATATCCCCACCCTCGGTTTTCAGGCTTCCACTGCCCAGCTCCACTGATGATTTAGCTATGATACCGGCAACCTCACCAAGGGTTGTTCCATAGCGACGCAGGGTGGCCTGTGGTATTTCCACCTGAATCTCATAGTCCTTTACGCCTGTGAGTTCCACCTGGGTGATATGGGGATTCTGCAATAATTCATCACGTACCTGGTCAGCTATTGAGCGCAGGGTCAGTTCACTGGTATTACCATGCAGCGCAAGGGTAAGAACCTCATGCTTGCGGCTGGCAATGGCTACCTGGGGATCTTCCACTTCGTCAGGGAATGTGGTGATGCGGTCAACCTCACTTTTTATTTCCTGCCACAGGCGGATTACATCCGCCCCTTCCAGGGCCTCAACAGAAATAGTGCCCATACCTTCCGAAGAAGTGGAGCTGATTTCATCGATCCCTTCCAACCCCTCTATGGCTTCTTCCACAGCCTGAACAACCCCGTTTTCAACCTCTTCAGGGCTGGCCCCGGGGTAAGCAACCATAATATTGACCATATCAAGGGTAAAATCAGGAAAAACCTCCTGTTTTACCCTGAAGCCCATCGCCAGTCCGCCTACCAGGAATACAAACATAATAAGGTTTGCTATAACCGAATTACCAGCCATCCATGCTATAGGGCCGCGGGGTGTATCATTTTCATTTTTCATTTTCATTCTCTTTCTTGTTATGAGTTGTCCGCATTATTTTCCATGGTTGAAGCCTTCAGAGCCATGCCCTGCACAGGAGCGGACAGGTCTGACAGGATAACCTGTTCCCCAGTAGTTAATCCGCCAGAGATATAGATCTTATCTGTGCTTTTCCAAACAATGGTCACACTGCGGATATCAAGGCTGTTATTACTGCAGACCCAAACCGTATTATCGTCATGTAATGCTGATCTGGGGATTTCAATGATGTCAGGGAGTAAAGAACCGGTGATCTCAACATTTACATAATCTTGGATCATCATAGGGCTGACAGATGATTTCTTTGCCAGTCCCAAAGGATCAGAAACAGATATGATTACGGTTGCCATACGGCTTGAGTCGTTGAGCTTTCCTGAAACACGAACCACCTTTCCTTCCCATGCGCCGTTCCCTGTCTGTGAACGGACAACCGCCGGGCATCCGCCAGGATATTCAAGGTCAATCATTTTGAGCTGATCCAGTGACACCAGGGCTTCGACCCATAACTCATCCGTGCCTACAAGGGTTGTCAGCGTCTCTCCCGGTGTAACATAGGCTCCGATATTGACATTGCGATCAATGATAAGCGCATTAAAGGGAGCTTTTACTTCCGTACGTTCAAGGTCAAGCATGGCCTGGCGCAGACCAGCCTCGGCACTGGCAACAGTGGCAATGGCCTGTTGCAATTGTGGTTTGCGAAGAGCCAGATCGGTTTGCGGAATATCCTCTGATGAAGACTCTGACAGCAGTCGAAGCTCTTCACGGGCAATGGTCTGGCTTCCCTGCTCAATGGCCAGTTCAGCTTTAGCGCTTTCAAGCGAGCTTTCTGCCTTCCTGACCTCTACCTCATGATCGGATTTATCCAGTGATAGTATACTGGCTCCCTTTGAGATATGTCCTCCAGGAATGAATTCGGAACTAATGTCAGTTACAGTCCCGGAAACCCGTGCCTTCAGGGTTGTCTCCATTGATGGGACTACTGTCCCCATCGCATTTACAGATGTTCTCGCCTCTGTCTGCACTATTGTTTTTATCTGCACGGTCCTGACCTGACGCTCAGGAGGTTTTCTCTCTATAGCAGGCGCTGAGGCATTGAAATAGGCCCATGCAACCCCGCCTACTGCTATTATTATTAATGGAAGTAATAATCTTGCCATTCTGAGATATATTGGTTTTTGTCTATTTTCAATCATTTGTCTTCTCCCAAATTTCAATGCCATAATTAAGAATTTTCTGTATCCCGGGAAGTCAGTTTATTGGTCCAGTCTCCACCTACAGCACGATACAGATCTACACGATTTTTTATCAAAGTAGCCTGCTCCTGCACAAGCTGCCTTTCAAGTGTCTGTACGCTGGTCCATGCAGTAAGATAACTCAGGTAATTATCCTGTCCGTTTATGTACTGAAGGCGGGCGTCCTTCAATGTCAGCCTGGACGCACTGAGCTGATCTTCAAGCAGTTTAATGTATTCATTCTGGCGTTTTTCAGTGATGAGTCCATCGTCCACCTCCTGAATGGCCTCTGCAACTGTACGGGCATAATCTGTGAGGATTTCCTCTGCAGTAGCCCGCAACCGGTCAACCTCGGCTGAGCGTTTTCCAGAATCAAACAGGGGCCCAGTAATGCTAGCAGTAAGTATAGAAACCCAGTTGGAAAACAGAAGATCAAACGAATCATTTGAAAAGGTCCCGTTTGCAGAGATTGAAATAGATGGAAAAAGGTCTGCCTTTGCTGCTGAAACCTGCCAGTCTGCTGAGTGGAGGCGCTGACCTGCTGCCCTCACATCCGGTCGTGATACCAGTAGATCTGCCGGCAGACCAGTGCTCGGAACAGATATAAGTTCCGGTAAATTCTGTTTGGCAACAGACAGCCCCTGTGCTGAGGATCTTCCTAAAAGTACAGCCAGGGCATTAAGTTTTTGCTGTTCTGCGAGCTGGAGCGGGGGCAGTTTTGCCTTTGCTGCTGCCAGTGCCTCACGTTGCTGTGAAAAATCAAGGGCACTTGCTTTACCATTAATAAATCGAAGGTTTTCAAGCTTCATCAGGGCTTCATTAATCCGTATCTGTTCATGTAAAATAGTAATCTGGTGACGGGTAGACAGTATATCGATCCAGGTGGAAACAACATTCGCAGTAACAGTAACTGCTGCCGCAGCAAGATCGTCACGCGCAGCATTGTATTCAAGTAATTGGGACTGACGTTGTGCGTTAAGCCTTCCCCACAGGTCAACCTCATAGGATGCTGCAAGCCCCGCGCTGAAGTTTTTCGAATTGGTTCGAATGGAATCAGTGTTATCGCCTTTAGTCTGCTTCCATGATTTTTCAGCATTGCCGCTGTAACTTAAAGATGGCATAATATCTGCGCCGGCCTGTTGCAGGAGGGCATTTGCCTTTTTCAGGCGGGACCAGGCCGTATGAATATCAAAGTTTCCGGAAAGAGCCTCTTCCACAAGGTTATTTAGTTCCGCATTACCAAATGATTTCCACCATTGGTCTGGAATCGAGTTATCATCTGAGTGCTGAGAAAAGTTCTCTGGCATTTCCAATGGGTTGAGAGGTCTATTTTTGGGCTGAAACGCGGTGCAACCCACAAAAATAAGTATTACAGCCATTGTTATGAAATTTCTGATCATTATGTACTCCTATACCCTATATCCTTCCCTGAAAAAATCAGGTTTTATATTTTTTAACGAACAGATGAGCAAGAACCTGCGAAAAAAAAGAAAAAACCAGGTTTTTGTAATGATAATTTCAGTAGAGATGAAAAAACCTTGGTAAAATAAGGCATTGCATCATAATCCTAAAATCCTGACATGCCTATCCGGCAGAATCCACGAAAAAACCATTTTATTATGGGCCCCAAATTCTTCAATAAATATTTTTTATATCGGTAACAGATTGATAAACTTAATGAAATTCCTGTTTATTTTTCAAGAGTTCCAGGCGAAGTTTCTGGCGGGCACGCACCAGTAAAGATTCCACCGCGCTTATAGAGAGGTTCATTACTTCTGAGATCTGGTTATAGTTCATCTGTTCATTGTGACGAAGCAGCAGGGCGGTCCTTTGATTAACAGGGAGTTTCCGAATGGATTTTTCCAGACGATCAGTATCAATAGCCTTTTCGAGAAGATCAAGAGGCGTGTCTTTTTCAGGGGTGTCAGGTAATTCTCCAAGCATATCAGGTCTCTTTTTGCGAAAAAAATCAATACATAGATTTCTTGCTATCCTGAACAGAAATGTTTTCAGTGATGCGCTCGGATGATAATTGCCCGATACACGAAAAAGTCTCAGGAAGGTTTCCTGTGCCACATCCTCTGCCTCCTGTGTATCACCATTCAACAACCTGAGAGCAAATCCATATACGGCATTCTGGTGGCGGTTCAGCAACTCCCTAAATGCCCTGTTATCTCCTTCTGAAATAAGAGCAACAAGGTCAGCATCTTTTTTAATGGTATAGGTGCGGCCAAAGATCATCTTCGGTGCAGTTTGTTAATATTTTTTATATGTTCCTGTAAAAGGGTATAAAACAGTGCACCCTTTTCATCTCCGAGCAGGTTTCGCAATTCTGTTACATGGGTCTTAAACAGGGCATTTTTGCTTATCTCTTCCTTATTCATGGTCTCATTCAACTGGTTCAGCAGACCCTGATCCAGCGGGCCCGATTTACTTGCCAAGCTGACAACACTATCCCGTACAGCATTGCTTTTTTCATCCTGTTTTTCAATCTCAATCCTGAATCTGCGAATACATTCCAGAACCCTGCTTTCATGATCCTTCTGAAGGTTTAGGGAATAGACGACATCTTCAATATCGGGATTTTCATGAGGCCTTTTTGAATTATGAAAAAACATCATGCCGGCCATAATAATAACCCCTATATTCAGGGTCACCGAGAACATAATGAATATGCGTTTATATATAAGCTTCACTATAAAATTCCTTTGCTGGCATATAAGGTCTGGTACGGATCGGAAGAGGCGTTAGTTTCTATTTTTATAACGCTGCTGCACAGGACTGCACCGCAGAGTAAACCTGTTAACATGACAATGCATACAGCACCTCTCATGGAGAAAGACATGTTTCGCCACCACTCTGTCAGACCCGGTTTTATCAATTCATTCTGAAAGGCACGCTGTGTTTTCCGGGCCAGATAAACAGGTGCCTGGATATAGGGCAGGGTTTCAAGATGGGCAAAAATATGATTTATACCTTCGGCTTCAAGGCGACAGGCCGTGCATTGCTTCAGATGCATCCCTATTTTTTTTGACTCCGAAGGTGTTAGTTCATTATCTATCCAGGCATTGATCTTTTTATTAATTTTATCACACTGCATTTGGTCCTCCTTTTTATACTCGGTAGTCTCTGCAAAATAGTCATTTACCTGATAAACGAATAACTATCAAATACCCAGCGATTTTTTTTTAAACACGAAAATATTGTATTTTTTCATGGTATAAAATCGGTTTTTTATCTCCTGTAACCTTTTTTTTGTTACCCTATTTCGGCAAGTGAATGGAGATATCTATACTCTTATGTGTCAGAAGGGTTTGTTCCCATGAAGCATAGGAACTCCTCAAAGTCATGGGAGTGTGCCTCTTCTATCCGGACCGCTCTTGTTACATAGTCCCACTTCATGCGATGGTTTATTCCTGCCCAGTCCTTTGGTTCACCAAAGGCAGAAGGTATTACCCCTGGTATGGACTCTTTGGTGGCTGTACCTCTCACAATGTATTTTCCATATTTGGATTCACTCATCTTTCAGGTTCTCCTTTCTATGTAGATAAAGCAAGACGCACGCAGGAACTTA
>JAFGFM010000142.1 GCA_016931115.1 Deltaproteobacteria bacterium
GCATTTCGGTTCAACGTGGGGAAAAGACAGCAAAGGATTATAAATTAGATTGAATTTATATTTTTAATGGTCGTCCCTCTACTCCCACAGGTTGTTGAGTCAGGGACACATAAGGATCTGATGGATATTAACGGGAGATTCCGGCAATTGCATGATATGCAGTGCCAGATATAGTTTTTAATTAATCCCATATGGATTAGGGTACGTAGGTAAAAAGGTAAAAATAACAACTTATTTTACCAATTTACCAACGTGTTGGACGAAAGTAGGGACGTGAGGGGCATAAAAAACTAATAAACTCTATAATTCGTTAATGCTAAGGCGGTTGAAGGTTATTATGTTCGATCGCCTTACTTTTATAATGGTATGGGTGAAGGAAAAATCAGATATCTTTTTATTAATGGCAGTCGTCATTTTCGGCAATAAAACGCTGAGTGCCAAACCAAAAAAATCCCATTGTGACCATGGGAATGAAAAAATATACTGGCAAATAGTAATTTGCCCCTGTCGGAATACATTGTAAGAAGAGGGCACAGGCCCTGTGCCCCTACGATATTTGATAATGTTACAGGGTCGAGGATTAAAACCTTTGTGGCTTTGCGGCTTTGTGTGAACTTTATATTGACCCCTCGCGGGATGCATGGATTGAAAAAAATTCAACTGCGAACAGAGCGAACCTCACGAACGACGCTCCATGTGCAGGAGCGTGGATTGAAAATCACTGGATTCCCGATCGAGTCGGGAATGACGACAGTGGGTGCCGGTAATGGCGATAGGTTAAGAATGGATTTTAGTTTTTATTGTTCGTGTGGTTCGTTTGTTTCGTGGTTAAACCTTTAGCTTTTCCCAACACACGGGTCATGAAATATGCCTTCGATTTATTCCACTTGCATTTAAAAAGGATAAGATTTAAAAAATATCATACTGATACTGCATTAAAATTTTCTTTTAATCACTTTAAAAAGGGGGGTCAAATGAAACGAAATTTGTTTATTACAGTAATCTTGGTGATGATGCTTGGAATTGTTGTGCAATCTGGTGCACAGACAAAACAATCCGAATGTACTCGTGAGAACCTGAAGGGTTTTATTGATAAATATTTTGCCTCAATACAGGCGCATGATATTTCCGGGTTGCCTCTTGCCTCTGATGCTAAGTTCACTGAAAATGGAGTAGAACTTGCCGCTGGCAAGGGCTTCTGGCAGACTGCCGGTAAGATTTTGATCAGGCGTGATCTTATAGACACACCTAAATGCGGGACACACACCTTTGCGGTAATTGAAGAAAAATTTGATCCGGCTACTGTAGGGCAAGCTATGAGCATGGGTCTTCCTGGGGCCAAACAAAAACCCCTTCCTGAAAAAGGTACACCCAGGCCTATCCTGTTTGGTGTGCGTTTAAAGGTAAAAGATCAGAAAATATCAGAGATCGAGACAATCATTGCGCGTGAAAACGAGTTTGCATTTAATGCGGATGGTATTCTCGAAACAAAGGATCAGGATTGGGAAAGCATTTTGCCCCCGGAGGAAAGAAGTTCACGGCTGGCAATGATTGCTGCTGCGGATGATTACTTTGATATGTTTGCTGCTGAACCGGTTGTTCATTCTCCATTTGCAGATGTCTGTGACCGCTGGGAAAACGGCACCCAGACCACAAAGAGCGGGATACTTACACTCGCCGGAGAGGATGGTAAAAAGGCGGAAATGCAGGCCCATAACTGTACACCCAAAGGGCTCGTGATCTCAAATCATGGTCCACGAAGGTTTGTGGTTGATGTTGAAACAGGCGTGGTAGCTGCATTTGTCCATTTTGCAAGCGGACTTCCGGATTTTCATGTGTTCAAGATGAAAAATGGAAAAGTAATACTTATTAATGCGGTTATAGGATCAGGCAGCAAGACAATGGGATGGCCTGATGAACCGATATTAAAACATTAAAACCTTTGTGGCTTTGTGTGAATTTTATTTTGACCCATCGCGGGATGCATGGATTGAAAAAAGAATTAACCGCCAACAGCGCGAACCACACGAACGACGCTCCCTGTGCGGGAGCGTGGATTGAAAACCACCTTAATTCATTCACGCATAATCGTTGATAGATAAAAGCGAGGTGCAGGGTGAAGGGCGCAGAGCGCAGGGTTTTAAGGACACTGGATTTTTGGGTCGATGCAGCAGAATAATGAATGCTTAAGAATGGATTTTGATTTTTATTGTTCGTGTCATTCGCGTGTTTCGCGGTTAAAAATGATAGATAAAAGCGAGGAGAAAGGTGCAGGGCGCAAGGAAAAACCACTGGATTTCAGATCCAGCCTTCGCCAAGGCTACGGCGCGGCAGGCAAGTCGGGAATGATGACAGGTTTAAAATGAGGGATGGGCAAAAAAATTGTATTACTCTATCCATATACATCTCTAATTGTCCAGTAATAACATGATCACGGGTGTTATATGATGCCCCTCTCCCGGCTGTCCCTGATTATCCCTGTTTTCAAATGCACCTGTATCAGGGGCTGCTCCTGCGTAATCATCATTGATACCAGGGATTATAAGCCCCCTGTCAATAAGAGGGCTTCCTGAAGAGAGGGTATAATCACCTGATGCAGGATCAGAAAAGCCTGGCACGCATGATAACCCGTCCTTAAACTCATTATCCTGGATCACATTCCTATGGGATTTACGTTTAATGCTGATGCCAAGGTCATTTGAAGAAAAGAGGCACTTTTCTACAACAATATCACTTGATGTATCTATATATATTGCCTTGGCATAGGAGCCCTGTCCATAATACCTGAATGTGATATTGGAGATACGTATATGGGCGCGCCCGGATAAATAAAGGGCATTGTTATACCGTGACACCCGGAAGCTGTTTTATACAGGAGATCTACTGTGGAATCCTGATCCGGGTCATCTGCCGAATCAATTTCTACGATCATACCCATTGAGTTAAAGGTGCCGTAAAGCGACAGTGTGGCATCTCCAAGAGAGTGCTGAGGTAAAAACAGTATTAATGCAGCAGGTAAAAAATACAGGTAAAGGCGTATTTTCATATTACACCCCTCTCTTAACATTGAAAAAGGACGGATTATATCAGATTTTTACTTTTACTATATTAAGGAGTATGATTTCTCATAAGAGATTTCAATATCCTTTTAATGATTTGTAAATATATTAAGAGGTGCTTATCCGGAATTTGCCCCTTTCCGGATGGAGACTAAGGAGAAATTGTAATCTTTTAAAAAGCATCCTTGACAAAAAAAACAGATGGGCATAAAAAACATTTTTTTGTCCAATAATGACAGTCAGGGTTCAAAAAGAAGAATGATTGGGCTATAAAGACATAAATTAATAGAGATTGATAAATGAAACTCAGGGTAAAAGATGCAGCAGAGCTGCTAAAGGTCTCAGAAAAGACCATATACAGGTGGATAGCACAGGACAAGCTGCCCATGCATCAGGTAAACGGGCAGTACAGGTTTAACCGTGCAGAACTCCTTGAATGGGCTACCTCAAACCGTGTGCCGATTTCACCCAGGATGATGGAAGAACCGGAGGATGCATTTATACCCTCTCTTGAGGAGGCATTAAGGTCTGGTGGTATCCATTACAGGGTAGAGGGAACAGACAAGGTCTCTGTATTAAGGAGCGTAGTCAACATCCTTTCATTGCCGGACGGTGTTGACAGGGAGTTTCTATTCCAGGTGCTCCTTGCAAGGGAATCATTAGGCTCAACGGCTGTAGGCGACGGGATAGCGATCCCCCATGTGCGTAACCCTATTACCCTTCATGTGACAAAACCCCTTATGGCCCTCTGTTTTCTTGAGACACCCATAGATTTTCAGGCAATGGATGGAAAACCGGTTCATACACTCTTTACCATTGTGAGCCCTACCATTAAGGCACACCTGAACCTCCTGTCAAAACTCTCTTTAGGGCTGCGTTCACCCGCATTCGCCAGTGTAATAGCAAATACAGGTTCAAGGGAGGATATCTTCCTGGAGGCAGGCAGGCTTGATGCAACCCTGACAATGGTTCACTCAAAGGAAAAGAATCAGGTGAAATGACAATATATCTGATATTACTCGCTCTTATTATTATCTGTGCAGGGGGGGTAGTGGCACTGTTTACAGGCGCTTCATATAAAGCCGCAACCTGGATTGGTGTTGCATCTTCCATTCTGGGGGCAGCATGCGCCATTTTTGCCGCCGGTTCTGCCCTGTTTTGCGGTTATCACACCTCTATACATATGGCCTGGCAGATCCCGTTCGGCTCATTCTATATCGGTCTTGACCCACTGTCCGCATTTTTTGTTGTCACCATATCTATAGTATGCGCCATTGCGGCCATCTATGGCGCTGGTTATCTTAAGAGCTACAGCGGCAGAAAAAAGATCGGCGCTGCATGGTGTTTCTACAACCTCCTTTTTGCCTCAATGCTGCTGGTCGTTATCGCAAGAAACGGCATCCTCTTCCTGATTGCATGGGAGATAATGTCTATTGTCTCATTCTTTCTTGTTATATTTGAGCATGAAAAAAAAGAGGTACGCGATGCAGGGTGGGTATACCTTGTGGCTGCACACATTGGGCAGGCATGCCTTATGTGTCTGTTTATTATGCTTGCAGGGGGGAACGGCAGTCTTGATTTTGATTTATTTTCAGTCTCTGCTGATAAAAGCGCCCTGTTTATGCTGGCACTCATAGGGTTTGGCGTTAAGGCAGGGTTTATGCCCCTGCATGTGTGGCTCCCTGATGCACATCCTGCTGCCCCTTCAAATGTCTCTGCTGTTATGAGCGGGGTGATGATCAAGACAGGTATATATGGCATCATACGCATAATATATATTTTAGGCATTCCCGCACAGTGGTGGGCCTATACACTTATCGTTATCGGTGCAGTATCTGCTGTTACAGGGATACTTTTTGCAATGGCACAGCGTGACATTAAAAGGCTGCTTGCATATTCAAGTGTGGAAAACATCGGGATTATCATCTCAGGTCTGGGGCTGTGGCTCCTTGGCCTCTCAATGAATAATATGGTTATTGCCGGTTTCGGGTTGATAGGCGCACTTCTGCATCTTGTTAACCATGCCTTTTTCAAGACCCTTTTATTTTTCGGGGCAGGCTCAGTTGTTCATGCAACAGGGACAAGAAATATTGATCTCATGGGGGGGCTTTTAAAACGTATGCCCCATACAGCCCTCCTTTTTGGGATAGGGGCCGCTGCTATATGCGGGTTTCCTCCCCTGAATGGTTTTATAAGCGAATTTTTTATATACATAAGCGCCTTTAATCTCCTCACCTGTAAAGTACAGGGAGGGCCTGTTGAAGGAGGGCTTATTGCCATAATATCGCTTTGTATCACCGGTGGGCTTGCTGCTGCCTGTTTTTCCAAGCTATTCGGTATAATATTCTTAGGTGAACCGCGAAGCGAGCATGCAGCCTCCGCACATGAGGCAAACGGGTCCATGCTTGTGCCCATGATGATAGTTGCCATCCTCTGTATCTTTATCGGGCTTTTAAGCCCCATCGCAATCAGATTCATAGCCCCTGTAGTAGAACAGCTCACAGGGTCCGGAAATGCAACAGTGCCCTTAAGCATGGCAAGCGGCCTGCTTTACAAAATCAGCCTTGCCGGTCTGTCAGTGGTAGTAGTTGTATCTCTATTATGGTGGGTGCGTTATCTGCTCCTTAAAGGACGGGTTAACACGAAAGGGCCGACATGGGACTGCGGTTACCTGTTTCCATCATACCGCATGCAGTATACCGCTTCATCATTTTCATTGCCTGTAATTAACATGTTCAGGTGGATAATAAGGCCATCTCTGAATGTGGAGATAATGAAGGGATATTTTCCTGTTAAAGGAAAGGTCTCTACCCATACGGATGATATATTCCGAAAAAGGTTCTTTAATCCCATATTCAGATTTGTAGAGGTGGTGGCTCATAAGGTCCATAAGCTCCAGGAAGGGCGCAACCAGCTCTATGTGCTCTATATTGCCATAACAGTTCTTGTACTGTTACTTATCAAGTTGAGGTAGATGATGGATATGAAACTCTTTGGGCCTGTCATACATATACTGCTTGCGCTTGTAATATCGCCTCTTCTTATGGGTATAATAAACCGTACAAAGGCTAAATTTGCAGGGAGAAAGGGGCAACCCCTTTTACAGCCATATTATGACATCATAAAACTTTTAAGGAAGGGCTCGGTCTACAGCACTACCACTACATGGGTTTTCAGGCTTGGCCCTGTGGCAGGCCTTTCTGCCATGATCATTGCCATCCTGATTATCCCTTCGGGCGGGATAAACAGCCTGCTTTCATTTCCATGCGATTTTATTCTTATGGCATACATACTCGGTGTGGCGCGGTTTCTTACAGTAACAGCCGCACTTGATACAGGATCACCCTTTGAAGGGATGGGGGCAAGCCGTGAAATGCAGTTTGCCATCCTTGCCGAGGTGGTGATGTTTATGGGGGTTGCTGTTCTGGCTGTTGGAACAGGTAAGATAAGCCTTTCATCCATCTATTACACACTGTGGGACAGCAATTTTACCAATATTGCCCCGGCCGTTTTTCTTGTGGCCCTGTCATTTTTGATAGTACTTCTGACTGAAAATGCCAGGATACCTGTGGATGACCCGAACACACATCTTGAACTTACCATGATACACGAGGTAATGGTACTTGACCACGGCGGGGTTGACCTGGCCCTCATACAATACGGTTCATGTCTCAAGCTATGGCTCTTTTCATCACTCCTCGCTGGCATGGCAATCCCTGTAAGGACAGGCATTATGATAGTTGATATGGGGATAAATACAGTCGGGATTTTGCTGATATCAGTATTCGTGGGTATTATTGAATCAGGCATGGCCAGGCTGAAACTTCTGCACATCCCCCAGATGCTTCTTGCTGCCTTCTCTGTTACAGCAGCCGCATTTCTATGGGTCTTGAGGTGATTTATGACAACATGGATTGATATATTTTTACTGGCCCTTGTACTAACTGATTTCCGTCTGCTGGCATCAAGCCGTCTGGGCGCTATTATACAGACCACCGTGTTCCAGGCCGTTTCATTGAGTGCATGTATGCTTTTGATGGCAGTGAGGCCTATCTCTATCTATATTATAGCGCTTTCTATTGTTACCTTTACAGTAAAGGGTATTATCCTGCCCTGGCTTTTAAGAAGGGCAATGAGGGAGGCTGATGTGCAGAGGGAGGTAAGGCCAATAATTGGTTACAGCGCATCTGTGCTCATAGGGGTTGTACTCCTGGGCCTGAGCTTCATTATCTTTATGCCAATGAAAGAGACTGTATCAGGCTCTGCCTTTCTTATGCCAGGGGCGCTTTTTACCACCCTGACCGGTCTTATGATGATTATTTCAAGAAAAAACGCACTCACACAGGTTGCAGGGTACCTTGTCATGGAAAACGGGATTTATGCCTTCGGTGTAATACTTGCTGTAGAGGAACCGCTGCTTATTGAGATGGGTGTACTCCTGGATGTCTTTGTGGCGGTATTTGTCATGGGCATTACCGTGTACCAGATTTCCAGGGAGTTTGACCATATTGACACGGACAGACTCTCAGAACTCAAGGATTGATATTATGCTTATTACCATTGTCCTTATTCCTGTTTTGCTTGGAGCCCTTTCCATTGTACTTCCATATAAAAAGATAAGGAGAGGAATCCTGGTTGCAGGTTCAATATCTCATTTGACCCTGACTGTTATCCTGGGTTTTATGCGGAATAATGCATATGATACAGGTGACTGGATCGGGCTCGATAATCAGGGGCTATTGTTTCTGGCTATAACCAGCATACTGTTTTTAATGGTCTCAATATATACGGCAGGCTATTTGTGGAGAGAGTCTGATCGCAATGTTGAGGACTCGGTTGAGGGGTTCTATTTCAGGAACGAACCGGAGAGAATGTTCATTGCCTGCCTGCTTTTTTTTCTGGCAACCATGAGTATGGTATGCATAAGCAGGCATATGGGGCTTTTGTGGGTTGCTATTGAGGCCACAACCCTGGTTAGCGCACCGCTTATAAGCTTTCATAAACATCACAGGAGCCTTGAGGCCACGTGGAAGTACCTGCTCATATGCTCTGTGGGTATTGCTGTAGCGCTCCTTGGCAATTATTTTATGGCCTTTGCAGCACACCAGGAGGTATCCTTGAACCTGGATAAACTTATAGGAAACGCAGGCTTTCTTGATCAAAAATGGCTGAAGGCCTCCTTTCTTATGCTGCTTGTAGGGTATGGCACAAAGGCAGGCATTGCGCCCATGCACACATGGCTTCCTGATGCACACAGCGAGGCACCTTCAATGGTCTCTGCATTGCTTTCAGGCGCATTGCTCAACTGTGCATTCCTGGGCATCATGAGATCACACTCGATCCTTTTCGCATCAGGCCTTGGTGATTTCAGCGGGGGGCTAATGGTCTTCTTCGGGATGCTCTCAATCGTATTTGCCGCTGCTTTTATGATTCGCCAGACCGATTACAAACGCATGCTCGCATATTCAAGCATAGAACACATAGGCATACTTACACTTGGCGCAGGCATCGGAGGTATTGCAGGGACAGGCGCAATGCTCCATGCTGTAAATCACTCACTTACCAAGGGCATGCTGTTTATTATTTCAGGGCAGATACTCTATTTGTACGGGAGCAAAAAGACCTCTGATGTACACAATATAGCAAAAACAACACCTTTTACCGGGATATTCTGGATGGTCGGGTTTCTGGCCATTACTGGCACCCCGCCCTTTGGCACCTTTATAAGCGAGATTACCATATTATATGGAATAATCGGCGCTGGCAGATGGGGGATCGCAGCAGGGTATCTGCTTGGGCTTGGTGTTATTTTTATAGCCATGGCAAGGATCATGATCAACATGTCCTTTGGAGGAAACTTGAACAGCCGCATTATTGAAAAGCTAAAAGAGCTAAAGGGCGTACCTTTATGGTATACTGCCCCTGTGATAATCATGGCCTTCATAATATTATCTCTTGGAATCTATGTCCCTGATGCCCTCTTTCGTTTTCTTGCGAATGCAGCAGGGCTGACTGGAGGTTTATAGGATGCCGGGTTCCAGTTTTATCAGGACAGTAAACGCTGAGGCGGTTGATTTCAGGGATATCCCTGTTATGGATTTTGCTGATTTCCGGGAGTCAATAATTGAAGAGATAAGGGCAGGGGGGCGTATTTCAGCCATGCCTGCCTGTCCGGCTGAGGATGGCCTTCTAAGGATAATCGCAGTGCTATCCCTGCCAGTATCGGGTGAAATACTTATAGGGTCAACCTGCATAAATGGGTCATGGCCATCTATCACTCCTGACTGCACTGCTGCACACTGGTTTGAAAGGGAGATCGCCGAGATACATAGTGTCACACCAAACGGGCATCCCTGGTTAAAACCGATACGTTTCCAGCCACCACATGATATCTCTTTGCAGGAATATTCCCTGCAATGCGGCAATGCAAAATTCTTAGGCCTTGATGGGGAAGAGTCACATGAGGTGGCTGTAGGGCCAGTTCATGCAGGGATTATTGAACCTGGTCATTTCAGATTTTTATGCCATGGGGAGACAGTATACCACCTTGAGATATCATTAGGCTACCAGCACAGGGGCATCGAAAGGGCCATGAAAGGGGGGCCTGGTGTCAGAGCCCTGCACTATATGGAAACTTTAGCAGGAGATACAACAATAGGGCATGCTACAGCATACTGCATGGCGATTGAGGCATTGTCAGCTATATCTGTGCCGCCCCGTTCACTTGCCATAAGGGCCATAGCAGCGGAACTGGAACGGATAGCAAACCATGTTGGTGACCTGGGCGCACTTGCCGGTGATGTTGGTTTCTTACCCACAATGAGTTACTGTGGCAGGATTAGGGGAGATGTGTTAAACATGACCGCCCTTTTATGCGGGAATCGCTTTGGCAGGGGGCTTGTGCGCCCATCAGGCACGGCCTTTAATCTTGATAAAAATCTGATCGATGAACTCATGTTGCGGCTTAAATCAACAGAAAAGGATATTACCTCTGCTGTTGAACTCATGTTTGACACACCATCGGTGCTGTCAAGGTTTGAGGGAACAGGCGCATTATCAGAGGAAACAGCAAGGGAGGCAGGGCTTGTAGGTGTGGCTGCAAGGGCAACAGGCATGAACTGTGATGTGAGGAATGAATTCCCTTATGGTATGTACTGTTTTTCACAGCTGCATGCATGCACCTGGAATACAGGCGACTGTTTTGCCCGCGCCTATGTAAGATGGCTTGAGATCAGGAGCTCCATCGAGTTTATCAGAACACAGCTACTAAATTTACCAGACGGGCCTGTATCATGCAAAACCGCGCCAATCAGTAAAGAAAAGATTACTGTCAGCCTTGTAGAGGGGTGGAGGGGAGAGATATGCCATGTGGCGGTTACGGACAAAGAGGGGCGATTCGCATTTTATAAGGTGGTTGACCCCTCATTTCATAACTGGTTCGGGCTTGCTTTGGCCCTGAGAAATCAGCAGATATCTGATTTCCCATTATGTAATAAGAGTTTTAATCTGTCATATTGTGGACATGATTTATAGAGAGAATTATGATCAATATTATAAAGACACGCATACAGCAGAAATACAGGACCTTTGTTTATCCGGATGGCCCTCCTCCTGAATTACCCCCCAGGTTTGTTGGACGCCCTGTTGTGAGCAAGGCGCAATGCCTGCATGAGGAGTGCGGAAAGTGTGTATCCATATGTCCTGTGCAGGCAATTTATCTATCTCCTGAAACAAAAGGACCAATAATTGATACAGGCAAATGCATATTCTGCCGCCAGTGCGAAGGTGCATGTGTTAATGGGGTTATACAATTCAGCAGGAATTATCAGCTTGCTGTATCTGAGCCTGAAAATCTTCTTGTTAAGGCAGGGGTGCCTGATCATTGTGATGCAAGGAATAAAGTTGCAGAGAAACTGTTTAAAAAATCCCTGAAATTAAGGCAGGTATCTGCTGGTGGCTGCAATGCATGCGAGGCAGATACAATTGTTTTAGGTACACTCGCATGGGATTTAGGCCGTTTCGGGATGCAGTTTGTTGCGAGCCCGAGACATGCTGACGGGATACTTATTACAGGGCCAGTTACCCGGAATATGCATGAGGCGCTGTTAAAAACCTACAGGGCAGTTCCTGAACCAAAGATAGTTATTGCCGTTGGCTCATGCGCCATATCAGGTGGCCCATTTTATGATCACCCGGAGCAGAATAACGGGGCAGGGGGTATTGTTCCGGTTGATCTCTTTATACCGGGCTGCCCTCCTCATCCGCTTACGATTTTTGATGGGCTTTTAAGGTTTACAGGCAGAATAAAATAATCCGGCAGATAGAGGTGTTGCTGGATAGTTTTGGTTGAATTATCAGGGTGATAGCTGGTTAATAAATCAAAGGATAGGGTTTGAAAAAATATTTCGCCTTATACTTTTATTTATATTGCCATGCAATTTTATTTTTCGTATAAAACCGCATCATTTTTTGCAGGAGTTGCCATATGATCGGAGGCACTGTTAAGGTACATAATGTAAGTAAAAATTTTGGTACCACCCAGGTCTTGAAAGATATAAAACTTGAAATCAATGCAGGCGAATTCTTTTCGCTTTTAGGGCCATCCGGATGCGGTAAAACCACCCTGTTAAGGATCATTGCCGGGTTTGAAATCCCCACATCCGGAGATATACTGCTTGATAATGAGAGCGTGATCAACAAGGCGCCTAATGAGCGTCATGTAAACACCATATTCCAGAATTATGCCCTGTTCCCTCATCTTACCGTTTTTGAAAATGTTGCCTTTTCCCTGAGACTTAAAAAGATAGATAAAAATATCATCAAGAGCCGTGTTGCAGAGTATGTTAATTTGGTCAGGCTTCAGGAGCATATAAACAAGTACCCGGCACAGCTTTCAGGGGGGCAGAGGCAGCGTGTTTCAATAGCCAGGGCGCTCATAAACGAGCCAAGGGTTCTGCTCCTGGATGAACCCTTAAGCGCACTTGATGCAAAACTGCGACAGGATCTTTTAATGGAGCTGGATCGCATACATGATATCATAGGCATTACCTTTATATATGTGACCCATGACCAGGAAGAGGCCATGAGTGTATCCGACCGGATAGCGGTAATGCAGGAGGGTAACCTGTTGCAGGTTGGAACACCCTTTGAGATATATGAAAGCCCGGCAGATATGTTTGTTGCAGATTTTATAGGGGCATCTAACAACATTGAAGGTAAGGTTATAGAGGTAACAGAAAACAGGGCCTATATCGAGACCCCTGACATAGGGCGCATAACCGTTGATCTGGATAAAAAACTCAAGGCCAGTGACCATATAAAGGTAACGCTCAGGCCGGAAAAGATACACATATCAAAAAAGGCGCCATCACTGGATTCCCCTAAATGGAACTGCATATCAGGGAAGGTAGACCAGATGGTATATACAGGTTCTCATACAAGGTTTATAATAAAGACCGAACACGGGCGGGTATTCAAGACATTCAAGCAGCATGCCCAGTATTTTACCGATGAAGAACCCATACAGTGGGAAGACAATGTTTATATGTGGTGGCATGCGGATGACAGTTTTATTGTTGAGGTGAATGGCAATAGATGATCAAGAATTACGGACAGCGTTATACATTTCCTATTATGGTGTGGCTGACAGTATTTTTTGTAATACCATTTTCCATTATCCTGGTAGGTAGTTTCCTTGAAAAAGGGCTGTACGGCGGATTTGAGCCCGCCTTCTCCATTGAGGCTTACAAGGCGCTTATGTCAGATACCATGCGCAAGGTAACGCTGAACACAATATTTATCAGTGTTGCAACAACTGTGCTTACTGTACTGCTTGCCCTTCCCACTGCCTATCACATAGCAAGGTCACCATATAAGGAAAAACTGCTTTTCCTTGTTATTATCCCATTCTGGACCAATTTCCTGATACGCATATTTGCCTGGATCGCAGTGCTTGGCAATAACGGGCTTGTAAACAATTTTTTCGTAAATATCGGGATATTCAATTCCCCTGTTCAACTGTTATATAACAAGTGGGCTATTATACTTATCATGATCTATACCTCTCTGCCCTTTGCCATACTGCCCCTCTATGCGGTTATAGAAAAGTTTGATTTTTCCCTGCTGGAGGCGGCAAGGGATCTTGGTGCAACTAAGTCCCAGTCCATGTTTAAAATACTTATTCCACTTATCCTTCCGGGGATATCCACTGCTGTTCTTTTTACCTTTATCCCGGCCTTTGGCAATTTTGCCATTCCTGATATTGTTGGTGGCACTGATGTGCGTATGCTGGGTAATATAATCAATGAAAGATTAAAAACCGCTCGTAACTGGCCTTCGGCAGCAGCCATATCCATGATCCTCACAACAATCTCTGTTGTGATGGTCCTGCTCTTTAACCGCATCATCTCATCCAAAGAGCGAAAGATTGGAGGAAATATCTGATATGAAGGATGTATTGGTTCGGTCACATATCAAACACAGGATATCAGGGAGTTTTTTCTGGTTTACCATGTTGTTTTTTTATGCACCGCTCCTTGTGCTGATCGTCTTTTCGTTCAATGAAGGCCGTTCAATGAACTTTACCGGGTTTTCATTCAAATGGTACAAGGTGCTCTTTTTTGACTCTGCAAAGCTCTGGGGCTCTTTTTACAATACCCTGCTTATAGCAGTAACCTCTGCCCTTGTCTCAACTGTTATCGGTACACTCGGGGCAATCGGTATATACTGGTATAATTTTAAAATGAAAAGATACCTTGAGGTGGTGTCATATCTGCCTATTATCCTGCCGGAGATAATCATCGGCGTATCAATGCTCATGTTTTTTGCAGGTATGAATATGCCCCTGGGGTTATCAACCATAATTATTGCACATATCACCTTCAATATCCCCTATGTGCTGCTTATTGTTATAGCGAGGCTTTCGGAATTTGATTATTCCATAATAGAGGCTGCCCATGACCTGGGCGCAACAGAGATGGATACACTCCTGAAGGTAATTATACCCATGTGTATCCCGGGTATCCTTTCAGGTTTTCTTATGGCAATTACCCTCTCTGTTGACGATTTTGTTATTACCTTTTTTGTAACAGGGCCGGGCGCGTCAACCCTTCCGCTTCATATATATTCCATGCTGCGTTTCGGGTTGTCACCAGCGATTAATGCCCTTTCCGTGATCCTGATCGTTGGCAGCCTGGCCATGGCGTTTATGTCAAAGAAACTGTTCAAGCATATGTTCAACTAATAAAAGGAGAATAAGGCTATGAAAAAAATTAATTTGGTTTTGATTTGTTTAATGGCGCTTTTTATTGTGTTCAGTTGCAGTCAGCAAAAGGAAAAACTCTATATCTACAACTGGACCTATTATATTCCTGATGAGATAATAAAAAATTTTTCAGAGAAATATAATGTTGAAGTGGTTTATGATGAATTTGCCTCCAATGAAGAGATGTTTGCAAAGCTCAAGGCAGGAGGTTCAGGGTATGATATAACCTTCCCTTCAGCCGATTATGTCTCCATCATGATAAAAGAGGAGATGCTTGAAAAGATAGATAAATCAAAGGTCCCCAACTTTAAAAACATTGATCCTGAATTTTTAGCCGGTATTGAATATGATAAAGACTGTGAATATTCAGTGCCCTATTACAAGGGTGCCTCAGGCATAGCGGTAAATAAGAAGTTTGTTAAGGATTATAATAAGGATATGAGCATTTACCTTAAACCGGAACTCAAGGGCAGGATGACCCTGCTTGATGACATGCGCGAGGTTATGGGTCTTGCCCTTAAAGCTAATGGATATTCGGTCAACTCAATTAATCCTGCTGAGCTTGAAGTTGCAAAGAATCTTGTACTTCAGTGGCGTGAAAATATCCTTAAATTCGATGCGGAATCCTTTGCAAAAGCCTTCGCATCCGGTGAGTCATGGGTAGTCCATGGATATGAAGAGGGTATCTTTCAGGAACTGGAAGAGTCTGCCAAGGCTGATGTGGACTTCTTTATACCGACTACCGGCGGTCCTTTGTATATAGATGCAATGGTTATCCTGAAGGATTCTAAAAACAAGGAACTGGCATACAAGTTTATAAACTACATACATGAACCGGATGTATATGCCAAGTTTGTTGATTTTTTCGGTTTTCCATCAATTAATGTGCCTGCCAGGAGCATTAGAACAGGAAAGCCGGTATATACAGAGGATGACCTGAAAAAATGTGAACTCAAGATAGACCTTGGCGAAAATCTTGAGCTGTATAACAAGATATGGGAAGAGATAAAGGTGAAATAATCCTGATGAATGGGCGCGGCGCGCCGTACCCATTCATCATGCAATAACAATCAGCTTGAAGGGTTGGGCTGCTTCACTGTCCATCGAAGTTGTAGCTCTGATCTTTTTAATCGTTATCGAAATCGTTATCGAAATCGATTTGGATTTCGATTTAGATTTCGAAAGGGCACAATGCGTTGTGCCCCTACAGAAAACAAATTTTATCACCGTTCAATATTCATCATCATGGCAAGGGATTTTGCAAGGTTATCCAGAACCGATTCATCCGGCAGTGTTACCTTTAATGTAATCTTGCCATTTTCATCCCTGTCAAGGCATTCTGAAAGCCGTGTCTTAAACCCTTCGGTCAATTGTTTGATCTTTTCCGATTCCTCATCCTGAGTAAACATTGCCCCAAGAAAATTAAATGCTGCGCCAATAAGCTGGCCCCCTGCCTCTGATATCTTCTCTTTGGCTATAAGCGCCTTTTGGGCCTCCTTTTCCTTCTCCTCCTTCATGCTGACATCAACAGGCGCATCAGGCTTTTCACCTATAAGTATCTCAAGTCTTCTCCTTAGTTCATCAATACCGGCAGTCAGATCAAGGGATTGGGTCTTTGATGACGGGTCAAGCGCAGCAATAAACAATGCCTGCTTTGCTGAGAGTTTTTCAAGAAGGGTTTCTTCAAGCGTTCCTTCAGTGATCAGGAGAAATATCTGTACCGGTCTCTTCTGCCCCATACGATGGGCGCGTCCTATCCTCTGTTCCAGCACTGCCGGGTTCCAGGGCAGATCAACATTTATTACAGTATTTGCAGCCTGTAAGTTAAGCCCTGTTGAACCTGCGTTTGTGGTAATAAAAAACCTGCAATCAGCCTCTTTCTGAAACCTGCTTACAAGTCCGAGCCTCTTTTTCTGGGGGACAGAACCGTCCAGCCTTACATAACCCAAATGCCTGTCCTTTAGTTTCGGTTCTATAAGGTCAAGCATGGTTGTCCATTCGCTGAACAGGACAACCTTTCTGTCATTCTCTGTCATCAGTTGATCCAGCAGGCTATCTATCTCCTTTAGCTTGCTTGAAAAACCGGGTGGCTGTTTATCCACCAGATAGGTGCTGTTTGCAGACATGCGGCATAGCAATAGCGCCTTTTGAAGTCTTAAAAGATCCATCTCGGAGATATATTTCTTTTTTATGATCTGGCTCACAATCTTTTTATTCTGATTATGCACGCTGAGCTGCTCCTCTGTAGGAGGTATACGCCTGATCTCTGTTGTTCTTGGGGGTAATTCCTTTAAAACCTCGTTTCTGGTACGGCGGATAAGAACAGGCTTTAGCCTCTCACGAAGGAGATCAAGGTTTTTGTATCCAAGAAGCTTGCCCTTTTCATTTGTTATCCGGTACTGGTTTTGGAACCTGAAGGCCGGCCCCAGCCTCCTGTCATCTATGAACTCGATGATTGAGTAAAGCTCATCCAGGCGGTTTTCAAGTGGTGTGCCTGTAAGGACAAGGGCAAACGGGGATTTTAATGCCTTGATGGTCTGGCTGGTCTTTGATTCCCAGTTTTTTATCCTCTGACCCTCATCAAGGATGATAAGGTCCCATTTTACCTTTTCAATAACATTGATATCCTTTAATACCTGTTCGTAATTACATATCGTGTAAAAGCAATCGTTATAATATTGTTCTGCCCTTTCTTTACCGCTCCCCAGTATAAGCTGGCAGGAGCGATCAGTAAAACGCATGATCTCTCCGCGCCACTGGCTTTTAAGGGATGCGGGGGTAATGATCAGCACCTTTTTAATATCTGCATCCTGGGCCAACAGCTCTGATACCCCGATACCCTGAATGGTCTTGCCAAGGCCCATATCATCTGCTATCACGGCCCTTCCTCTTCCAGTGGCAAAGGCAATGCCATCCAGTTGATATGGTAGTAACTCTGTCTTGAGCAGTGTTTTTCTCAAGGGGTGATCTATAGGGTTTGCCCTTATCTCTTTTACCTTATTGTTTACACGTTCACGATAAAGGAGCTGATTTATGTATTCCTCAGCATCAGGATATATGATCACATTTTCCCCTGATTGTTCCAGCAGGCGAATGGTATTAACGAGATGGATCACATCCTTAACAGGGGCATTTTTATAAGGGTAAAGAATTCTCAGTGCAGCTGTTTCAAGGTCATCAGGAATAAGAATCCTCAAGTCCAGATCAAGGCCATAATAGAGATATACAGCAATATCCTTAATCCTGTATGGGGTATCCTTTATCTTTTTTGGGAATCTGTTTTTTACCCTGCTTATAACATGCAGGATATGTTTGCAGGTGCCAAGGGTATTTTTGCGGAAGTCAGGGCATGTACAAAATGATTCGCCCCTTTCCCATCCGCGCAGGGCCACACGGTAACTCTTGCCTGATGTATTATTTGTTACCAGGTAATCTGTCCACAACTCACTGCTATCAATTGGCTTGATCCTCATCTTTTGAGTAGCAGCCCTTTCTACTCTGTCATTAAGCTCCTGTTTAATAAGCTCTTCATCAGAGAGGCTCTCTATGGGTACCCTGTCAGGGGGAGGGGCAGAAAGACCCAGGGCGAGCTTTTCTTCAAGTATCAGAGAGAATGCAGCGCCAAGGTGCTCGCACACCTGGCTGCATTTACTGCACTTAAAATTGAGCTGCATGTTTTTTACCGGGTCCATGCGGATCTCAACAAAGGTATCGAACAGGTCAAGTTTGAACAAATCATTATTAAAAACTACCTGCTCATCTATATTTATTTCAAAACTTCCTCCCTGGCGTATCAGGTTTTTTCCTTCATCACCAAGTAATTTGCACGCCTCAATATAGGTAAGGTGTGAGAGCTTGTCTTTTAATGTGATCATTATTATTCTCCATGTGTGTCCCGGCCAGATATGACAGCCTGAAATAGTAAAACAGTGTTCTTTTCTAATCGTATCAGTTCATAATTTCAACCTATATTCTTCATTTTTTTAAGATTATTTGGATTAGGTCATGTCATTATGAAGAAGATGATGAAACGAAGGAATGGACAGACGCAGCATTATCTGAGTGGCCAGTATGAATACGTTAAAGAGGGGGATGGTTATTGATGTGAATCTTGATCCAACCAGGGGTTCGGAAACCGGAAAGATCAGGCCTTGCGTTATTGTTACAAACAACACATATAATGAGCTGGTCCCGATTATCCAGGTAGTTCCATTGACTGAATGGAGCGACAGAAAAGCCAGTATTATTACAAATGTAGAAATAGTCCCATCAACGAAAAATGGATTAATCAAGAAATCTGTGGCGGATTGCCTGCAGACACGTCCTGTTGATCATCGCGCTCGATTGGTCAAAATAAGAGGCGAACTAGAAGGCGGTATTCTGGAAAAAATTGATGATGCCTTGAAGATTGTTTTCGATCTACTTTAGGGCTGTAAAAGGCTGAATCTTTAACAACTCTTCATGGTATTGTTTTTCAGCTTCCCATAGATCTCTCGCATGCTGGGCATTCAGCCAGAATTCGGGTGAGTTATTAAAAAATCTGGACAACCTTAACACCATGAGAGGTATTAGTGCCCGCTTTTCTCAGTATCTCATTTACTGTCTGACGTGAAACCCCAAGGATTTGAGCCAGGGAGCTTATGTTTAAATCATAATCAGGCATGAAATTCTCCCTGAGCATTTCACCGGGATGGGTTGGTGGTGTTTCTCGGTTTGTATTATTTTGTATAGCCATTATGTACTTCCTTACCGGTATGTACAAGCTGAGAAATATTTTCAATAAAATATTTTACCTCTATAAGCAACTCAGCTATTTCCTTATTACCTAGAAATGCTGCCAGTAAAATAGGGTTATCCCCATTGTTGTTTTTTGCGTTTACGTCAGCACCTTTTGAAATAAGTAACTCAGCCGTTGCTTTATGTCCATTATTTGAAGATAGTATTAATGGCGTATCACCGTAGTATGTTCCTGAATTTTTTGTTGCCCCTTTTATTATCAATAGATCAGCTATATCTTTAAAACCTTTTCTTGATGCTAAAGTTAAAGGAGTCATGCCTTCTTTAGTTCGTGAATTCACATCAACAGGCTTGAGTAATCCCCAAATTGCCGGTTGCAGAAGTTTTTGCACTGTTAACTTATCATTTTCCTCAATGGCACGTAAAAAAGCGCTTATTCTGTTCATTGGTTACAAATCCTCATAAAATTTAAAAGATAATGGATCAGATGCTCCAAGCCACTAAAGTAAGCATACAAGAATTAAACTTTCCCTGTATCGGTTAGAATGGTTCGTTAGAAACTATGAAAGTAATTGGTTATGCTTTTAATTACCTCAAAATGTAAACGATGAATTTACGCCCCACCCAATTTATCTCCAAGCCTTATTTTATGTTTCGAACTGCCCGAACGCCGACGTTAATTGATTCATCATTACCGTCTACAGCATAATCATAACCATTATTAAGATTAAGGGTCCAGAACTCGGCTTTGGCGATATTTTCGCTTGACCAGTAGGTCCATGCTCCACCGCTGTTGAACAGCAGGCAGAAATGCATGGGGAAGTTTGCGTCATTGCCATTTGCTAACACTGAATACTGTGGATCATAGAGAGTCTTCAGCTCAGCAATAGTAGGCATCTGCCAATCACGATGCCCTCCAGTTGACAATCCTATCACCCATTCATTCGCCATATCCCAACTCATCCAATGTCCTGTCGCAGATCTCGAATCAAATTTTGTCCACATCAGCCCAGTTTTAGTGTCGGTAACAGTTTCATCTTCATTGTCTTTATAATGGTCACATTGTAGGTTTCATGTCGTAGGCGCATTCCTTTAAACATGTAGATCTACCTATTTAGTAACCAGGTCAGCTTGAACGAATGTGGATTCCTCTTCTGCAAAATTATAACAAGTCAAGCCGAACTTTTTGCTAACAACTCGCGAACCGCAGGAATAAGTTCATTCGGAATTTCAACAAAAGTCTGCGATATATCTTCCCAGGCAGCTTCATCTTCAGCAACAGCTTCTTCCTCAGTTTGGTTTTCATAATGGTCAAGGACATGATTTACTCGCTCTTCATCCCACCCTTTTGGAAATCTGTTTTTTTTCATCAGTTTACTCTCCTTTTACCCCTACGCTTAAACGCCTTTAGAGGCTTTCCTTTTAATTCATAAGCAGTAATTACGAAGATACTACATATGTTTGGTCAAGAAAAGAAAATTGGGAATAAAGGTGTTGTATCAAGATATCTTAATAGGTTTTGATTTTTTTACTTTTTGGTAACTTCGGGATATCAGATAAAATGATTATTAAAATGGATTCCCATTTGCATGGGAATGACGAATAAACAGAATAGCAGATGAATGAGAAAGAAAACTGGATAAAGGATTTTTCATCACAACATTTCCAGTATGTTACAGGGTTTATGTAGGGGAACGCAGCAGCGTGCCCGTAACGGCACAGGCTCTGTGCCACTACAAATAAATATAATGCAATGGAATGAGAAAGAAATATGGATTCCCCGATCGGTGTCGGGGAATGACGACTATGAGAGAATAGGTCGTGGGATAAAAAGTTAAAATGGATTCCCATATTCATGGGAATGATGTAAAGACTGGATTCTCCGATCCAGCGTCGCTAACCACCTTTGCTAAAGCTTCCCTCTTTGTCAAAGGCTACGACATGACAAGATGGCGGGCAAAAAAGATTACATATAAAACTTTATTTTTCCGTGTCCCTCCGTGTTCTCCGTGGTAAATGGAATTTTTTGGTAGTTTTAAATCCTTAATCAAGTTTTAAAATCAGGGTGCTTGAATCTATAATAGTGCCCGGGACTATATTTGATCTGCCTGCTCAGTCACGATTATACTTAGTGATTTTATATGAGATTATTTTTTTACAGATGCCTTACTGTAAAACAGGGGTATAAAAAATATTAATAAACATATTATTGATAAGGATAATGCAAATATATCGCCATTTCTGGTGTAAAAGGTTTTCTCGTTATAGCCGGTGGAGACCCTGCCTGTGATGATCTCATCTGTAAAGATATCTCCCTGTGCAGTTACAATGCCTCTCGGATCAATGATTGCGCTTACACCGGTATTTGCGGAACGTATCATTGGCCTCCTGTTTTCTATTGCCCTGAATACCGAGATGAACAGGTGCTGAAATGGCGCGCCTGAGTAACCGAACCATGCATCATTTGTTATGTTTATAAATATAGATGCCCCTTTACGCACCTGCTCTCGCGCCAGGTCAGGAAAGATCGCCTCATAGCAGATAAGTATCCCGGATGATATGCTGCCAAGCATTAGCGGGGCATCGGACTCCCCCTTTGAAAAATCCCCTGCTGATGGCACAAGCCTGTAGACAAATGGAATAAGATTATGGAATGGAACATATTCCCCAAATGGTACAAGATGATTCTTGCTATACTTGCCCTTTATCTCGCCCTCAGGAGAGATGTACCATGCAGTATTATAGTAGAGTATCCTGTCGCTATCCCTTTTGTATCCTGGGCTCCCGAATATAAGATGTGTATTACCCTCCTTTGCAATCTCGTAAATTATTTCTGTCAGGGGGTTCTCATCCTGGAAAAAGAGAGGGACAGCGGTTTCAGGCCATACAACAATATCAGGAGAGGTGTTAAAACTTTTTTTGGTCATGTCCGAATATTTTATTATGGTCTTATCCTGGAAGCTGATATCCCATTTGACTGACTGGTCAATATTCCCCTGGATAATAGCGGCATTGATCATGGTGTTTTCAGGTTTAATGATGCTGTATCGTGCCAGGGCCATTTTCCCATAGCTAAGGGAGAGGGCAAAAACCACTATTAACAGGATGGTTTCTATTATCAGGTATCTGTTTTTCAGAATATGCCTTCGTTGGTTTATGATCTCAAATATAGAGATATTAACAGCAGCTATAATAAAGGATGGTCCGTATACCCCTGTAATATCCGCAATCTGTATTAGTGATAGCCTGCTGTAGAGGCTGTGACCTAAAAGCCCCCATGGAAACCCGGTAAGAAAAAAGGTTCTTAAATATTCAAGGGATACCCAGATGGCGGCAAACAGGAATATCTTTATCCTGCTGTGCATTTTAATGGTTATCAATGCTGAGAAGGCGCCTGTAAACAGTGAAAGATAGAGGGCCAAAAGCAGCAGGACAAAAATACTGGTGATCATGTCCAGCCCCCCATAGTTGGCTAACACGTTAATAATCCAGTAGAGCAGGGTGACATAATGAGTTAGACCTGTAATAAGGCCGAGCCTGAATGCCCTTTTAGGGGTTTCGTTATTAATGGATATCAAAAGGGGTATTAAAGCAATCCAGATCAGCCAGTCTGTTTTAAGGGGCGGAAATGAGGCTGTTAACAGGAGACCTGACGCAATTGCAAGAAGGTTTTTATTAGCTGATATCTGGCTCATATTTTTATTGATCTATACAAAGATGCTGGCCTGTAGTTTTCATGAAAAGGGCAGGGCAAGCGTCAGGCAAAAGGTTAGTTTGCTTCATCCTGATCATCACAGAAGGTGATCAACACCTTATCTATCCTTCTTTCATCAGCCGATTTGATCTGAATCTTCAGGTCATTGTAGATAAGCTGATCACCTGCTTTAGGTATCTTGCCCATGATATGTATAATAAACCCCCCAACAGATTCAAAATCACCATCCGGAAGTTTTATATTAAAGATCTCCTCCAGATCTTCAGCCCCGAGGCGTGCATCCGCAAGGATGGTATGATCATCTATTCTACTCATGAGTGGGTCCTCATGATCATGCTCATCCATTATTTCGCCTACTATTTCTTCCAGGATATCCTCTATGGTGATAATGCCTTCTGTACCGCCATATTCGTCGGTGACCACTGCCATATGATTTTTTTTGGTTTTGAGATCCCTCAGCAGGGTGCTGATTTTCTGGCTACCCGGCACAAAAAAGGCCTTTCTCAGGATATTAGCGGTAATTTTTGTATCTGGGGGGCTGCCAAACAGTTTCAATAGATCCTTGGCATGGAGTATGCCTATAATTTCATCTATATTTTCCCCGAAGATCGGTATCCTGGTGTGGCCGCATGTGGTAATAAGATTTATAAGCTCACCAAGTGTAGTATCAATAGGCGCTGAAATAAGATCGGTTCTGGGTATCATTATTGACAGGGCTGTGGTCTCTTTTAGCTCCAGTACACCATGAACCATATCCGATTCTTCATCAGTGATAAACCCCTTTGCCTGTCCTTCATCTATAAGATCATTGATCTCATCAGTGAGGTCTGTGCCATTCTGAGGATGGTGCTTATTCATGAAGGATAAAATTTTATTCAAAATACTTCGGTTTGAATCTTCTTCCAAGGAACCCTTTTTCTCCCAGTATTAAAAATTTTCTGAAAAATAAATTAACATACAATTATTCAAAATGGTATGATTTTTTTTTCATCGTTGACAATAAAAAACAAAAATACTATTTTCCAGACATATTTGTATTACTGATACTTATTTCAGGTTAATTTGTCCAATGGGTAAACAATTATCCGGAAATGATCGATTATTGTATTATTTTTCTCATAAGATATTCTCTTGACAATGTTTTCTCTTATGATAAAAATGCCAAATTACTTTTTATGAGTATAAGCATCATCTCTATTTTTTGTTATAGAGTGATGATACAGGATTCTAACTGACGCCTTTTATTATTTTTAGTAAGGCGAAGATATAAAAGACATAAAACGAATGCGGGCATAGCTCAGTTGGTAGAGTACAAGCTTCCCAAGCTTGGTGTCGCGGGTTCGACCCCCGTTGCCCGCTCCATATATGTCTTATAAATCCTGATTCCCTTTTTGAGGTTGTTGGCCATTAAGGTTGATCTTCTTCGAATTGTGGGCACAATGTTTTGCAATATGCTGATAAAGTTTTTTAATCAATGCATATTTGCCAAAGATAGAGTTCATGATTCTGAAGCGGGTCTTAAAACCCGCTTTTTTATTAGTTTTTGGGGAAAATAGAGATTGACAGATATTTCTACTATAAGGGATCGGGTATTTGAGCTTATTGAGCCGCTGCTTTATGACATGGGGTATGAACTGGTTGAGGTGGAATACCTGTCAATTTACGGGCGCTGGGTTTTAAGGCTGTACATAGACAAGGAAAATGGTGTCACCATAGATGACTGCGCTGATGTAAGCAGAGAGCTTGGTGACATAATTGATATAAAAGAGATCATTGATCATGAATATGTACTGGAGGTTTCATCCCCCGGTCTTAATCGCCCATTAAGAAGAGAGAAGGATTTTGTGAAGGCTACAGGCAGTAAGATTAAACTTAAAATGAAACAGGCTGTCAACGGGCAAAAGAGTTTTACAGGCATATTGAAAAAGTGCGCTGACCGGACAGTTTTTCTTGAATCATCTGGAAATATAATAGAATTGCCTTTTAACGATATTGAGAAATCAAACATAGTATATGATTTTGATAATATTAAAGAAGGTACAGTTAACAGCACAAATAATGGAGTGAATCTAAAATGACTTCAGATTTATTGAAAGTATTGGAGCAGGTAGGCCGTGAAAAGGGTGTTGAGAGAGAGACTTTAATTGAGACCCTTGAAGAGGCAGTAAAGGCTGCTGCAAGAAAAAAGCTTGGGCAGAACTATGATCTTGAAATAAAGTTCAATGAAGAGATGGGTGAAATCGAGGTGTTTGAATTCAAGGAGGTCGTTGAAAAGGTAGAAAATGAAAGCCTTGAGATATCACTTGAGGATGCCCATGAGGTTGACCCGGATGCTGTTATAGGTGACAGCCTTGGAATAAGGATGGAAACAGATGAACTCGGCAGGGTTGCTGCACAATCGGCAAAACAGGTGATAATGCAAAGGCTCCGCGAGGCTGAAAGAAATGGTGTCTTTGATGATTTCAAGGACAGGCGCGGTGAGATCATAAACGGTATTGTCCAGCGTTTTGACAAAGGCGCTATTATAGTAAATCTTGGCAAGGCAGAGGCAGAGCTTCCCACCAAGGAGCAGATACCCAAAGAGACCTACAAACAGGGTGACAGGGTAAGGGCTTACATACTTGAGGTCAGGCAGTTCAGCAGAGGGCCTCAGATAATACTTTCCAGAACACATCCCAACTTTTTATCCATGCTATTCGAGAATGAGGTGCCTGAAATTTCAGAAGGTATTGTAAGCATTATGCAGGTTGCACGTGAACCGGGCAGCAGGGCCAAGATTGCAGTAATGTCAAAGGATAGCGATGTTGATCCGGTAGGGGCATGTGTTGGTATGAAGGGTTCCCGGGTTCAGGCTGTTGTGCAGGAATTGAGGGGGGAAAAGATAGATATTGTTACATGGGATAATGACCCTGCAAAATTTATATGCAATGCCCTTGCACCTGCTGAAATTACCAGGGTAATCGTGGATGAAATCAATCACTCTATGGTTGTTGTTGTGCCTGACGATCAGCTTTCTCTTGCAATAGGCAGGAGGGGTCAGAATGTAAGGCTGGCATCCAAGATATCAGGCTGGAATCTTGATGTGACCAGCGAGACTGACTACAATAAAAATCTCAAAGACTCATATACTTCACTCTTAAGCCTTGAGGGCGTGGGTGAGGCTATAGCAACTGAACTTTATCAGGAAGGATACCGGTCAATAGCGGATGTCGCATCAGCCAATTTGGCTGAACTGGCAAATGTAGAGGGACTGAATGAAAAGGATGCGGCCCAGTTGATTGCTACTGCAAAAGAATATCTTCAGGATTCTGGCGCGAATGTAACAGGGGCAAAGGCGGACAGCGATAAAAAAGATTCAGATAACGCTGATGAGTAGATTTACAGGGCATGTCCCGATAAGGACATGTGTATCATGCAGATCAAAAATGGCGAAAATGGAGCTGATCCGGCTGGTTGTCAATGGGGATAACAGGATAGTTGTTGATAAGCTCAAAAAGGTTAATGGCAGGGGAATATACATCTGCAATGATTCAACATGCATGGAGAGATTTCTTAAGAACAGGGATTATGGCAGGTTTTTCAGGACAGATAAAGATATTAAACCTGGATTTTAAGCCATGAAAAGGCAGGATGATTTTTTTTACACTTTTAAGGTACAGGTAATCAGGTTTCAGGTGGGAAAAGCCTTTAAGCATTAATTATTTTATAAGCATCTGTTTTATTCCTAAGGAATGGAAAACAAGAAGGGTTTTGCGGGGGATTAAATGTCTAAAGTAAGGGTCTATGAACTGGCCAATGAACTAAAAATTGACAACAAGGAACTGGTTGACAGATTGAAAGCCGGTGGCATGTCTGTAAAAAATCACATGAGCACCCTTGATGACAATGATATTAGAAGGGCAAAAGAAATAATTAAGGCCGGAAGTGTGTCCGAAGTCATTGAAGAAAAACGGCTCCAGAGAAATGTAATACGCAGGAGGAAGGTCGTTCAGGTTGAAGAAGCTGAGACAATAGAAGAAACCATGAAGGCAGAGCCTTTGCCTGAAATGGAGCCTGAAATTGCTGCCCCGGCTAAAGAACCATCTGCCAGGATTATTAAAAAGGCATCCACCCCCGAAACTGGAAAAAAAGTCAAAGAGGTTGCCACCCATGTTTCCCAGGATATGGCAGCCATTGAAGATCATATGGAATCCGGGGCCGGGGTTAAGGAGGTAGCTGAAGAGGAAAAGACAATCGAAGTTGAAGCGCAGCTTGAAATTGATGATACAACCGGGGAGGCCGAAACCGGGGCACCTGATATAGAAGAGGCTGAGACAGAGCAGGATGAAGCGCTGGACAGTGAGAGAGCTGAAGAAAAGGGCCAGGAAAGGGTATCAGGCAAAAAGCAAAAAAAGAGGCTTAAAGACAGACCCGCCAGGATTATCAGACTGCCGGAACCGGTTGTTGTAAGCCCTAAACAGGACACATCAAGGGACAAGGTTAAACAGACGATCGTTAAGGAATCAAATGAGTACAAACGGAAGGAAATAGTAAGAGAATCAGGTGAGTACAAACGAAAAGAAATTATTCCAGTCGCTGCTCCCGGTATGGAATTGTTTGACGATGAGTCTGATGGTAAGAAATCTAAAAAAAGGAAAGACAGAAAAAAGGGTGAAAAACCTAAAAAGGAAGTGGAGTCAGATGTCCGCTTAAAGCACAGGAAGCTTGAGGTATTTGAACGTGCTGATCTATATGAAGACAGAGGCCCAAGATTAAAGGACAGAAAAGCAACAAAGAAGTCAAAGGACGGTGTTAAAAGACTTAAACAAACCGAAATTACTACGCCGAAGGCAAGCAAGAGAAGGCTCAAGGTACCTGAAAATGTAACTGTTTCTGATCTTGCCAAGGCAATGGGTGTAAAGGGCGCAGATCTAATAAAATTGCTAATAAAGATGGGTGTTATGGGAAACATCAATATGCAGATCGATTTCGAGACCGCATGCCTTGCAGCCGATGAATTCGGGTATGAGCTTGAACTCGATCAGTTTGAAATGGAGGTTAAACTGGATGAGCTTACAGATAAACCTGAGGATCTAAAACCCAGGCCGCCTGTTGTGACCATAATGGGGCATGTTGATCATGGCAAGACCTCACTTCTGGATTACATACGCAGTTCCAATATAATTGCCGGTGAATCAGGTGGTATCACTCAGCATATAGGCGCCTATTATGTTGAAAGAGAGAGCGGTGATATTGCTTTTCTGGATACCCCAGGGCATGAGGCCTTTACAGCAATGAGGGCAAGGGGCGCAAAGGTAACAGATATAATTATACTTGTTGTGGCTGCTGATGATGGCGTAATGCCGCAGACAAGGGAGGCAATCAATCATGCAAGGGCCGCAAAGATACCAATAATTGTGGCCATCAACAAGATGGATAAACCAGAGGCAAATCCTGACAAGGTTATAAGGGAGCTGGCAGAGCTTGAACTTACACCAGAAGAATGGGGCGGTGATACCATATTCGGTAAGATATCCGCTAAAACAGGACAGGGCGTTGATGAGCTGATGGAGCTTATACTCTTGCAGGCAGAGATACTTGAATTAAAAGCAAATCCAAACAAGCATGCAAAGGGAACGATCATTGAGGCTCAGCTTGATAAGAGCAAAGGCTCTGTTGCAACGGTACTTATTAAGGAAGGAACACTCAGGCAGGGCGACCATTTTATATGCGGTGAGAACTACGGACGTATCAGGGCCATGCTCAATAACCGCGGTAAAAAGCTTAAGGAGGCCACACCCTCTGTGCCTGTAGAAATATACGGCATTTCAGGTGTGCCAAAGGCCGGAGACGAATTTTATGTTGTCCCTGATGAAAAAACCGCTAGACAGATTGTTGAACACCGCCAGGCCAAGATAAAAGAGAAGGAGAGGGGAAAGAGTGACATTGTAAGCCTTGATGACCTCTATGAAAAGATACGTGAAGGGGCTATCAAAGAGCTCAATATTATCATCAAGGCGGATGTACAGGGTTCACTTGAGGCGCTGACTGAGTCTCTAAATAAACTGGCCACAGAAGCTGTAAAAATCAGGGTTATACATTCATCAACAGGGGCCATCACTGAATCTGATGTCATGCTTGCTACAGCATCAGGGGCCATAATCATTGGCTTCAGGGTAAGGACCAACGCCAGGGTGGTTCAGATAGCTGAAAGAGAAAGTATAGATATCAGGTACTATGATGTAATCTATGATCTTATTGAAGATATCAAGAAGGCAATGGCAGGTCTGCTTGAGCCAATATACAAGGAACATGTTATAGGTCATGTTGAGATCAAACAGATATTTACTGTGCCAAAGATAGGCAAGATTGCCGGTTGTTTTGTATCAGACGGAGTGGTTGAACGAAACTCAATGGTCCGTCTCCTGAGAGATAATGTTGTTATTTTCAGCGGTAAATTAGCATCCCTCAGGCGGTTACAGAATGATGCCAGGGAGGTTCAGGCAGGCTATGAATGCGGTGTGGGGCTTGAATCATTTCAGGATATAAAGCCGGGTGACATCATTGAGGCATACAGGGTAGAGGAGATTAAGGCGGAGCTGTAAATAGGGTGGTTATAGGAGCAATGTCCATAGAGCTTTTTATCCATGAAAATAATTCGCTTAAAGGTAAGAGAAGGATCGTTAAAAGCATTATTGGAAAGGTAAAAAGCAGGTTCAATTTGGCCATAGCCGAGGTCGAATACAATGATAAGTGGCAGAGGATAGGTCTGGGCATAAGCGCAGTAGGTAATGACAGGGGACATATAGATTCTGTACTTGCAACTGTACTAACCTTTATAGAATCCCTATACCTTGCTGAGATAATCGATTCCAGGATCGAGATAATTAATGTTTAAATAACCTGTTTTGATGTGCTGGTTATAAAAGGGTTTAATACGAAAAATGGCGTCAGGAAAGAGAGCGACAAGGGTAGGTGAACAGATCCTGAGATTTGTAGCCGAACTTCTTATGACCAGGGTAAGAGACCCGCGATTAAAGGGAGTAACCCTTACCGGTATTAACCTGAGCAATGACCTGAAAAATGCCAGGATATTTTACAGTGTTCTGGGTTCCAAAGAGGAGGCAAAGCAGGCGTTAACCGGACTTGACAGTGCAAAGGGTTTTATCAAGAGGGAGTTGGGTTCAGGACTTAAACTCAGAAATGTGCCTGACATTATATTCGATCATGACCTGACACTTGAAACCGGTAACCGTATTGAACAGCTTTTTAAGAAGATTCAGGATGATGATAAAGAATAAGAAGAGAGCGTTTGTCTGAAAAAATATATGAAATTCCTCCGGATGGTATACTGCTGATCGATAAGGAAAAAGGGAGGAGCTCCTTTGATTCGGTCAGGATGGTTAGACGGATACTAAAGTGCAAAAAGACGGGTCATGCCGGCACGCTTGACCCTTTTGCCACAGGGCTTTTGATACTGCTCCTGGGACAGGGAACAAAATTATCTCCCTATATTATGGGGGGAAGAAAAAAATACAGGGCAGAGATCAGGCTTGGTATTGAAACTGATACGTATGATTCTACCGGGCTGGTAACAAAAGAGATGCCTCTCCCTGAGCTGGGAGCAGAGAGTATACATAAAGAGATTGCTGGTTTTACAGGGGTTATTGAACAGGTTCCCCCCGCTTTTTCAGCATTAAAGGTCAATGGTGAGAGGGCATATAAACTTGCCCGCAGGGGCATAAATGTAGAGCTGAAAAAGAGAGAGGTTACTGTTTATTCCATAGATGTAATGGATATAAAACTGCCCCTGATCACAGTTGATGTAATATGCTCCGCAGGGACATACATAAGGAGCCTTGCACTGGACATAGGTAAAAGGCTTGGTACTGTTGCCCATTTGCAGGATTTAAGGAGAATATCGAGCGGGCAGTTTAATGTTGATGATGCCATTGTATTAAAGAACCCGGATTCGATTGATAAAAAGGGGCTGTTAGAAAGGGTAATACCCCTGGAAAGGGCTCTCCCGGAGATGATAACAGTAAGTATTGATAATCATCTGGCAAAGAG
This sequence comes from Deltaproteobacteria bacterium, assembly GCA_016931115.1. Lineage (GTDB taxonomy): Bacteria > Desulfobacterota > DSM-4660 > Desulfatiglandales > HGW-15 > JAAZBV01. Next base: position 30,824 of record JAFGFM010000142.1, read on the forward strand.
GATCAGAAACGGTTACAGGCCCCTGTGGAATGAACTTGATTTGAATAATAAATTATCCAGTGTTGAGCAGGGTAATATAAAACTGATGGCAGGTTCTGACTTTGTGGCTATGCTTGAGATAGAGACCGCCATGATCAACAGTGATAGATGGCTTAAGAAGATAAAGGTGTTTAATTAAAAACAGAAATAGAGGCTAAAAGATTTTTATTAAAATATTGTTAGCCAGAGGTAATTAATTAATTTTATGGTTTCCAATTTTTAAGGAGGTATGGAAAGTGGTACTAACTACAGAAACAAAAAAAGAGATAATCGAAAAATTCAAACTGCATGGAAAGGATACTGGTTCACCGGAGGTGCAAATTGCCCTTTTGAGCAACAGAATCAGTTATCTGACAGATCATTTCAAGACCCATAAAAAGGATCATCACTCAAGAAGGGGTCTGTTGAAACTGGTAGGGCAGAGAAGAAAACTGCTTAATTATTTAAAAAAGTCTGAACTGGCAAGGTATCAGCAGATAATAAGTGAGCTTGGAATAAGAAAGTAGTAAAAGGGCGTGTGATTTTGCATAGCCCTGTTAAATGATTAGACCATTATACTTATGGTCATGAAAGGTAAAAAAATATGATAAAAATGTCGACAATTGAGATAAATGGTAAGAGCTTGTCGATTGAGACCGGTCGTATTGCCAAGCAGGCAAGCGGTTCCGTTGTTGTCACCTTTGGTGAAACAGTGGTGCTGGTGACAGCGGTATCAACCGATGATGTCAGGGAAGGAATAGACTTTCTGCCCCTTTCATGTGAATACCAGGAAATGTCATACGCCGGAGGAAAGTTCCCCGGTAATTATTTTAGAAGGGATATGGGCAGGCCAGGTGAAAATGAGACACTGACAGCAAGGCTTATAGATCGGCCTTTAAGGCCCCTTTTCCCAAAGAACTATCACAATGAGATACAGATAATTGCCAATGTGCTTTCAACAGACAGGCAGAATGATGCGGATATGCTGGCCATCCTGGGCGCCTCTGCTGCCCTTGAGGTATCGGATATCCCATTTGAAGGCCCTGTTGCCGCAGTTCGTGTGGGCAGGATTAATGGTGAATTTGTCATCAACCCGACCTTTGCGGAGCTGGAAGAGAGTGATATCAACCTTATCGTTGCTGGCAACAGGACAGCTGTTGTAATGGTAGAGGGCGGTGGTCAGTTTGTATCAGAGGCTGATATGATTGATGCCATATTTTACGGTCATCGTTCTATTCAGCCGATGCTGGATATGCAGATTGAGCTGAAACAGGCGGCAGGAAAGCCCAAAAGGACAGTACCAGCAGGCACAGAAAATGGTGAGCTCTGCCAGAAAATAGAGGCAATTGCAGCACCGCTTCTGAACAATACCATACGCATTGCTGATAAAAAGCAGAGGAACCAGAGCAGTAAAGATGCCCTTAAGACCCTCCTTGATACACTCGGCGAGGAATATGCTTCAAGAAAGTCAGAGATTGACGCCCTTTTCCATGACCTCGAAAGGAAATTGGTCCGTAAGATGATGCTCGATGAGCATAAAAGGATAGACGGGCGCGCGTTTAATGAGGTCAGACCTATTGAATGTCTTGTTGGGGTATTACCAAGGGTGCATGGCTCTGCCCTCTTTACAAGAGGCGAGACGCAGGCAATGGTGCTTACCACAATAGGCACTGAAAGGGATGAACAGCGCATAGACTCTATCTATGGCGAGGTGCACAGAAACTTTATACTGCATTACAACTTTCCCCCCTATTCTGTTGGAGAGGTCAAAAGGCTTGGTTCTCCCGGCAGGAGGGAAATAGGTCATGGCGCACTGGCAAGACGCGCCCTTGTGCCTGTTATCCCCCCAAAGGAAGAGTTCAGTTATGCAATCAGGGTTGTTTCTGAGATACTTGAATCAAACGGCTCTTCATCAATGGCAAGCGTATGCGGAGGCTCTCTTTCTCTGATGGATGCAGGCGTGCCAATCAAAGATGCTGTGGCCGGCGTTGCAATGGGTCTTGTTTCTGATGGCACTAAAACTGTAGTACTTACAGACATCATAGGTGATGAAGATCATTACGGTGATATGGATTTCAAGGTTACAGGGACTAAGGATGGCATTACCGCTCTTCAGATGGATATCAAGATAGACGGTGTTACAAGAGAGATCATGGAGCAGGCGCTTAGCCAGGCAAAAGAGGGCAGGCTTCATATCTTAGGCAAGATGAATGAGTCTATCTCAAGGTCAAGAAGCAAGCTCTCTGAATATGCCCCTGTAATAGCCAAGTTAAAGATCAAACCTGACAAGATAAAGATACTCATCGGCCCGAGCGGGAAGATGATAAAGGAGATCAGCGCCAAGACTGAATCCTCCATCAATGTTGATGATGATGGTAATGTAGTGGTTGCATCCCCTGATGAAGAGCTGTCAAATGCCGCCATTGAATTGATCAATGCAATCGTGCAGGAGGCAGAGGTAGGAAAACTTTACAATGGCAAGGTCAGAAAGATCATGGATTTTGGCGCCTTTGTGGAGATACTTCCCGGAACTGACGGCCTGATCCATATCTCACAGCTTGACAAGGAGAGGGTCAATAAGGTTACAGATATCCTTCAGGAGGGTGATGATGTACTTGTCAAGGTAATAGAAATTGACAAGAAGTCAGGCAAGATTGCCCTGTCGCGTAAAGCTGCGCTTGGTGAAAGTCTTTAGCATGTATGAAAAAACAGTTTTAAGTAATGGCATCAGGATAGTTACCGAAAAGATTGACCATTATAAGTCCGTGTCCCTTGGTATCTGGGTCGGTACAGGTTCAAGGGATGAAAACAGTATTAACAACGGGGTCTCTCATTTTATAGAGCATATGCTTTTTAAAGGGACCCCGTCCCGCGATACACTCCTTATAGCCAGGGAGCTAGATGCCATTGGCGGCCTGGCAAATGCCTTTACAGGCAAGGAATACACCTGTTTTCATTCAAAGGTGCTTGATAAGGATTTTAACAAACTTGTCGAAATCCTCTCTGATATATTCCTCAATTCCAGTTTTGACCCCGCTGAAATAGAAAAGGAAAAACAGGTTGTTCTTCAGGAAATAAGCATGGTTGAAGACTCCCCTGAAGAGCAGGTGCATGAGTTGTTCAATGCACAGTTTTTCAGCAGCCACCCGCTTGGGTTGCCTGTTCTTGGCACACCTGAAACGGTTTCCTCCTTTACAAGGGATGGAATCCTTGAATATATGATGAGTTATTACAACCCTGACAGGATAATCATATCAGCAGCAGGAAACATTGATCATCAGGATGTTGTGAAGGCCTTTGAACAAAGGTTTAAAAGGCTGGAACCATTAAAGAGAGAGATCAGAAAATATTCCCATGCCCCTTCCTCAAGTATTATCTGCTCATATAAAGAGCTGGAACAGATAAATATAATTATGGGGGGCAAGGCCCCGACCCTTACAAGTAAAATGCGGTTTGCCGGCGCCATACTGAACACCATACTCGGTGGAAACATGAGTTCAAGGCTGTTTCAGGAGATCAGGGAGAAAAGGGGGCTGGCCTATTCTATATATTCCTTTATTTCATCATATATTGATTCAGGTATCTTTGGCGTCTGTGTAGGGAGTGATCCTGATGAGGTTAATAATGTCATTGATGTAATTAATAAAGAGATAATGAAGATCGAAGAGGGTGACCTGTCTGAGGCGGATATAGATGAGGCAAGAGAGCACATTATAGGCGGCATACTCCTTGGCTCTGAAAACACTGACTCAAGGATGATGCGCATCGCCAAGAATGAATTTATATTCGGCAGATATATAGAATACGAGGAGGTTGTAGATTATCTCAAAAAGGTTACCCTTGATGATATAGTGGAATGCATGAAACAGTCATTTTTACCAGGGGGTGTAGCCATAACCACACTGGGCTCAGTAAACCGTGATGATCTTGACCTGAGCAGTAATATCTTTTTTTCATGATCCTAATGGAAACGATCGAACTTAAAATAAAAAAACCTGATAATTATGATCTTCCCCTTCCTGCCTATGAGACAAAGGGCTCATCAGGCATGGATGTCAGGGCATGGACAGAAAAAGATATTGTCTTAAACCCCGGTGAGATAAGGCTTGTTCCCACAGGTATATCCATTTCAATTCCAACCGGGTATGAGGCACAGATAAGGCCAAGGAGCGGTCTTGCCCTTAAACACGGCATAGGGATGGTAAACAGCCCCGGCACCATAGATTCAGACTACCGCGGTGAGATAGGTATAATAATGATAAACCATGGGGATAAACCATTTACTGTAAGAAGGGGTGACAGGATAGCACAGATGGTTATTGCAAGGGTCTGTAATGCCGAGATACTTGTGGTTGATGACCTTGATTCAACTACAAGGGGAGGTGGCGGATTCGGCCACAGCGGTTTAGAATAACCAGTGAAACAAAAAGGGTCATAGATGAGATTTTCAGTTCTTGCCTCGGGCAGTAAAGGCAATGCCTGCTATATAGAAACAGATAGTACAAGTATCCTGATAGACGCAGGTTTAAGCTGTCGCGAAATAAACAGGCGGCTGGGGTTAATAGGTGTTATTCTAACTTCGATTGACGGAGTAATAATAACTCATGAACACAGCGACCATACTAAAGGGCTGGGCCCCATCTCCAGAAAATTTGATTCAACCATATATGCAAACAGCTCCACTATTAGCAGGTGCCACAATCATCTTAAAAACACCAGGGTGTATGACAGTGTTAACACCGGCGATACCTTTATAATAAACGATATTACCATAGAGACCTTTGCTAAAAGCCATGATGCTGCTGACCCGGTTGGGCTCATAATTTCATCGAATGGTTCAAGGTTAGGGATACTTACCGATGTCGGAGAAAGCACCCCCGCACTTGAAGAGAGGCTTCAGGGTTGCACATCTTTAATGCTTGAATTTAATCATGATCTTGAGATGCTGGAAAACGGGCCATATCCATATCACCTTAAAAAGAGGATAAGGGGTTCATACGGGCATCTGTCAAATGCACAGGCTGGTGATCTGCTCAAAAGGCTCAGCCATAACAGGCTTAACAATGTTGTCCTGGCACATTTAAGTGAGGTGAATAACACCCCTGAAAAGGCGCTCGCACAGGCAAAGGCATCACTTCTTGAATGCAATATGGGTGATATACCGGTTCATGTAAGTTATCAGGATTATCCCTGCGCGCTGATAGAGGTGTGAGGTTCAAGATTTCCGGGTAGAATTGGGAAGTTTCCTTCCCAATCCCCCCACAGACCCGTACGAGCGCGATTAACGCATACGGTTCC
>JAFGFM010000143.1 GCA_016931115.1 Deltaproteobacteria bacterium
GAAGATGAAAAGGTAAAGCAGGCATTAAAGGATAGTGAAGAGAGATTCAGGCTTATATCCGAGACACTGCCTGTGGGTGTATTTGAGGCGGATGAAAATGGGTCGCTTTTATATACCAATACCAGGTGGCAGAATATTTTCAGACTATCTTTAATGGAAAGCCTCACTGTTGACTGGCTTAAATTTTTCCATCATGATGACAGGGAGAGTTTTTCAAAGGAATGGTCTGAATCTCTGAAGGATGTCACAAGTTACTCAAAGGAGTGCAGGATTGTCATTGACCAGACAGAGACCCGCTGGATAAATGTAAAGTCTTCGCCTGTGTTTTCTGATAAAGGGGTGAGGTATGTAGGGATCATAGAAGACATAACAGACAGGAAAAAGGCAGAAGAGGAGCTTAGAAAGGCAAAGGAGCTGGCAGAATCAGTTAACCAGGCAAAAAGCATTTTTCTTGCCAACATGAGCCATGAGATAAGGACGCCGATGAATGCGATTATCGGCATGACCGGCCTTCTCCTGGACACCCCCCTTAATGATGAACAGAAGGATTTTGCGGAGATAGTCTCACACAGCGCCCATTCACTTTTAAACCTTATAAATGACATACTGGATTTTTCAAAGATCGAGGCTGGGAAACTTGAGCTTGAAGATATAGACTTTGACCTCCACACCACTGTCGAAAGCGTTGCGGATATGATGGCCATCAAGGCACATGAAAAAGCAATAGAGTTTTCATGTATAATACATCCTCATGTACCCTCAAAGCTGATAGGTGACCCGGGCAGGCTCAGGCAGGTTCTGACCAATCTTTCAGGTAATGCCATAAAATTTACTGCAAAGGGCGGTGTTACAATAAGGGTATCTGTAACAGAAGAGCAGTTAACATCAGTAGCCCTCCTTGTATCAATTGAAGATACAGGCATCGGTATACCGCAGGAGGGTATAGAGAGGCTCTTCAAATCATTTTCACAGGTGGATGCCTCCACAACGAGAAAATATGGCGGAACCGGTCTTGGGCTTGCCATATCAAAACAGCTTGTGAAAAAGATGGGTGGTGAAATAGGGGTAAAAAGTGAAATAGACAGGGGTTCACAATTCTGGTTTACAGCAGTATTTAAAAAACAGCCAGGGGCTGCACCCGAAATAATCATTCCGGGTGAGTCTATAAAACCAAAGAAAATTCTTCTTGTTGATAAAAACGATTCAAGCAGGGAGAGCATGAGCACCCACATCTCTTCATGGGGCTGTCAATATGATGAGGCATCTACAGGCGCAGAGGCCATTAAAAAAATGGAGAATGCTGATAGAGAAAATAGGCCATTCCATATATGTATAATAGCCCAGATGCTTGATGACATGAACGGTGAAGAGCTTGGCAGGATCATCAAATCAAAACCCTGTCTAAAGGATATATCCCTTATCCTTATTGCCTATTTCGGGCTCAGGGGAGATGCAAACCGTATCAAGGAGATAGGTTTTTCCGCCTACCTGCCAAAGCCGGTAAAGCATTCACAGCTCTTAAGCTGTCTTGAGGCGGTAATAGAAAACAGGGAGTATGCAAAGAAAGACCCTGAAAAAAAGGTGCTTGTTACAAGACATTCGCTTCTTGATTCTGAAAAGCACAATATTAAAATACTACTTGCAGAGGATAACCCGGTTAACCAGAAACTGGCACTTAAACTCTTTGAAAAATTCGGATACAAGGCAGACCCGGTTAATAATGGTCGCGAGGCCATTGAGGCGCTTAAAAAGAATCCATATGATATTGTGTTCATGGATGTGCAGATGCCTGAAATGGACGGATTTGAGGCAACAGGGATCATACGCGACCCCCATTCTGGGGTACTTGACTCTAATATACCCATTATAGCAATGACAGCGCATGCCATGAAGGGTGATGAACAGAAGTGTATTGACCTAGGCATGAGTGATTATATTTCAAAGCCCATAGAGCCACAGATACTGCTGGAAAAAATAAAACACTGGTCAGGGATGATCAGAAAATGATACTGCTTAAAACGATTTTGTCGTATAGCCCATATCATTAGGATGTTTTTTCAATTAACTTTAAAATCGCGCTAAAGCGCCAAAAGGAGGAGTAATTATGAAAAGGATAAGATGTGCAGGCGGTATATCAGGGATGATCATTGCGGTTTTAACCCTTCTGGCAGTTTCAAATGCAGCCATTGCAGCTGATAATGATCTACTGCGTGAGATTCAGGACAGGGAACAGATTTCAAAGCTGATGTGGGATTACGCAAGGGCGCTTGATACTGGTAATGTGGATGCATTTGTCGCCCTGTTCACAGAGGACGGGCAGTTTGGCCGCGGAGAAAAGGCAGTCAAGGGGAAAAAGGCCCTGCTTGAAATGATGGGGGCGTTCCGGAAGAGCCCTACAGCAGGTCAGGGAAATACACCTAAGACCGGCGCTATGTATCATATGACCGCTAACCACTATATTGAATTTAAAGACCGGGATCATGCAATTTTTAATGGATACTGGATCGCCTTTGTGGCCGGAAGCGGCCAGAATACACAGCCAACAATTGTAGGTGTTGGCCGTGAGGTCAATGAGGTTGTGCGGATAAATGGGAAATGGTTTATCAAGGTCAGGGATATAATGCCGCAGGATTAGTAATAAAAAATAGATACTGCCGGTCTAATTACAATTAGACCGGCGAGTTTTTTAACCTCAGTTTATTTCAAGTCTATCATAAGAATCCAGAAAAAGGGTTTGGTGTTTTTTAGTATTGGTGAAAAAGTTAAATCCAAAAATGTGAAAACAATAAAGAACCAGGGAATATGGCGAATAGATTTTATATTGACTTACATTAGTTTGCTCCATATAATTTCCTTCATTAAACAAGGTAATGCCTGTCAACCCGGCTCAATATTAATAAGGAGTGGATGTTGTCATGTTTTATACCTTATCCCTCACTTGTCACCTCTTAAAAAAAAACCGGTTAAACCCATTAACTTTCCCTGAATACTGTGCTTTTGGCAACACCTGGCGTAATGTAATTTTCATCCTGCTTTTATGCTCAATTTTTACTTTTTATCCACTTCTGGTCATGGCCGCTGATACAGATCCTGCAATAGCGGCTGTTATTGCTTCTGCCGGAAAATCACCGGAAGCCCTGGTTAAATATGTGAATAGCCGCACCCTTCCGGCCCTGAACCGCCGCATACTGCGCAGCCCTGCGCAGGTACTGAAGGATGGCAGGGGCAACAGTATCGAACGATCGCGGCTCCTGGCAGCCCTTCTTGATGCAGCCGGTCACCCTGTACGTTTCCGGTGCGCTGACCTGGATGATGAATCTGCATCAACCCTGATAAAATCTGCCATGCCTGCATCTCCACCCGCAAAATCATGGCCGGAGGATGTGCCTCTGTCAGAACCTTTAACAGAACCTGCCCTGCTTGATGCAGTTCGCCGCCATACCTGGGTGCAGGTGCTTACTGAAGGTCAATGGCAGGACATTGATCCTTCATTTACAGCAGCTAAACCGGCCGCTTTTGATTCAGACGAGCGTGTAACCTTTTACAGGTTCTCTCAGACAAGGCTGCCACAGGTGGAATTGACCATTGAGGGAGACAGGAGCAAGAGACCTGGCGAGTTCGAGGAGCTGCTATGGTGGGATGGTGTGCTTGAATCTATTTCAAATCAACCGCTCTATATCCGGATTTACCCTCGAATCACCATTGGAGGAAAGGGAGAGGAGGAAGGGCTCGATCCGGCCCGGCGCCTTGTAGATCCCCTGGCCGGGGGGCAGCCCGAAGAGGAAGAGACAACCCATGAACCAGTCACAACGTGGAGGGCAGAGATACTCTCAAATAACGGCATTTTAAAGAACGCTGATATCCCTGCTGCTGGCCCAAATGATGATGGTACACTATTATCTCTCCGCCTGCGGTCAAGGATATTTTTTAATGAGGAGGATATTATTGAAGATCTGAGGCCTGTTTCTGCTGCCGATTCTCAAGGCCATCTTCCCATTTTTCAGCGTCATGCCCTCCTATATTCGACCTCTCTTATTAATCCTCAAGAACTGAAGAACCGGCTATCTGTCTATGCACCGGAGCGTCGTGAAAAAGCCCATGCCGATATAGAGCGATTAAGGAAAGAGCTCAAACAGGAGGCCTCAAACAAGGAAACCCTTCTGCAAGCCTCTCTATCATCTGAAGAGCTCCTTGGCATTTACAGTGGTCACTTTATTAATCTGGCATATCTGGCCCTTGTTGATCCTATAACAGAAGAGCTTGCAGAGCGTCTTGGTATTTATTCCTATCTTGAAGAACCCCGGCTTATCATCAACAGCCTTTATAAAGGTAAAAACGGCCATGAAGAGGTAAGCCTTGATCTGCGGCGTGATAAAACAGGTGCTATCGGGCTCTCCGGTCAGCCTCAACGCATTACTGAGAGTTTTCAGTTCAGTCGGGGCGTGATCAGCTCTGTCCTTGAGGGAAGGCTTATCACCCTTGCAACAGGCAGGCCCGCTCTCACCACAGCTACGCTGATGAAACTTGCATCACAAGCGAAGATCCAAACGCGTCTCTATTCAATGCATGAACATGAATACCTGGATGAACTGCCACTTCCAGACAATGTTCGAACAATGCTCAATGAAACACTTGAATCTGGACATGTGGTGATGCTCCCTTTAAGGCCAGTCAATTTTGAGGATATACCCCGCTGGGGCTGGTGGCAGATAAACCCCCTTACCCGCCATACCATTGGTGTGCTTGATAGCGGCCTGCATCAGGCGGTAATTGAGCGTACCCTTATTGAAACCAAAGGGGTGCTCAGCAACGAAATGGCCACAGTAATCGGCGCCATAAGCGGTGCTGTTGACACCCAGTTTGCCATAAGTACTATGGTGCTCAAGCATGGCGAACTGACCGCCGAGGCGATCCAGGAGGCCAAGGCTTACATGTCCGGTATCGGCGAGGCGCTGTGCCGGGAAGTAAATGTGGAGGCCAAGGTGGGAGGCTCCAAAACACTCGCATCAGCATCTATAGAGATGGAAGGGTGTTTCCGTTATGAAGAATCACTTGAAGTCAGCGCCGAGGCAGGAGGTTCAGTGACCCTGATGGACAAGGGGTGGTGCGAGGCGTTTCAGCGCGGCTTTACATGTGCCTCCATGACAATACTCAACGCATATGCATCACAACAGGATTAAATATATTTTAAATCTGTAAACATGAAAAAGGAGGATACACACATGAATAAAAGGCTATTTTCTATATTCTTTATTTTTGTTTTTTTTCTTTTAACCCAGACAATTGCATTGGCTGATACCTATATGAAGCAGGTAAAGAGCTCTGATGCATATACCGTGATGGGCCAGACCATACCGGAAAAGACGGAAACCACTGAGACATGGATAGGTGAAAAGGCCAGCCGGGTTAATCTGCCCGACGGGACATCCACCCTGTTGGTGTTTGCTGAACAAAAGGCTTATGCCCTTAAACATGCTGACCGCACCTATGCGGAGATGCCCATGAGTATGGATCAAATGATGGATGAGGTAGAAGAGGATATTGATACTGAAGATGAGGAGGATATGGCAGCCTCAAGGGCAATGAGAGATATGGCAGGGGGCATGATGTCACAGATCAAGATCAGTGTGAGAGATACCGGTGAAAAGGGTAAAACCGGTAAATGGAATGCCCGGAAATACGAGATGATCACCGAGATGGGTTCCATGGGAAAAAGTGTAGATGAGGTATGGGCAACCGAGGAGCTTAAGGTCGACATGAAAAGCTACTGGAAGGCCAGAAGCATCATGCAGGCACAGCAGCCCGGGTTTGATAAAATAATGAAGGAGATGGAAAAAATCAAAGGGGTTATTGTCAAGACCATTAGCCGTGCAACAGCCATGGGGACAGAGATAAAAACTACAGAAGAGCTTGTTGATTTTTCCAGTAAGCCAGCCCCTGCAGATACCTTTAAGATTCCTTCAGATTACAAAAAGGTCTCCTTTGTTGGCAGGTATTAAAAATATGCGGCACCTGGCTTTCATAATCGCCTCATGGCTGATAATTGTCCTGATTACCGGGGGCCAGGAGGGTAAAACCAGATGGTTGAATGCACAGGGTAATAACCAGCAGGTTGAGTTGACGGTGTTCGATGTCACCCTTGCGCCTCTCCCTGACAAACCTGACCAGATTGAGGTTATAGTCTCCACGGCCTGGCGCAATCTGGAGCAGCCTCATGTCATGGATGATATCGAATGGAAGACCACCGGCATGGGAAGCCTGGCAGGTTTTGGCAGATCAAGAAGGCCCACTGGAAGGGAGGCGGTTCAGCATACAGCCTATCTGGTGCCCCGTATAGGTGATCATGTATATCTGGTCTATGGGGTCGGGGGCATCGCACGCCTTGAAGACGATGAAGAGATCAGTCTTCCGCGTCATAACGACGAGGTCGAATGGATATGCCGATTTGAGATTGATAAATCAAAAACCGATGCTTTGCAGCTCGTATTTCTGGATTTCGATAACGGCCACATCCATATTCCCCTTACATCAAAGGTGCCATCTCGACAGGGGGCTGCCCCTGCCGCAGAGGCAGCCAATGAATATATACGTGCCAGGCTTTACAGCTGCTGCCGGACCGGACAATATACAGAAATAGAGCTGGGGTTGATCAGCACCTATTCCGGAAACATGGTAGAGCTTTCTATTCTTGAAGTTGTCCGGGTTTTGACTGAAGATGGTTCACCTGCCAGTATTGAAAAGATCGCCCCAAAGCTCTGGGAAGAGGAGAGCATGCGAATCCTCCCAGAATGGGAAGAACGCGGAAGCCTGCGCTTTGGACGCATGGTAAAATGCGGTAAAGGGCGTCTTGAAATCGCACTGCCCGGTCTTGAACCTCTGTTGTTGGCTCTGCCCCCGGACAAGACCAAACCATCACCCCAATCAGAATGAGAAAGGGCTTACCAATGAAAAACTTATTACGCGGGTATGTACTGGTGATTGTCTGTATATGGGGTTGGACAGCCCAGGGTGCTGGAATGGCTGAGCCTGTTATGGATCCGCGTTCCCGTGCTGAAGCGGTAATCTGGAGCAATGGTCTGACAGAGATAACCAGCGCATTCGCACCTGATGATATTGTATCAAGTGGTCTTATTGCCGGGGAAGCTGGCGATTTCCGCGCTGAAATAACACTGAATATTGGCGGCACCTACAGCTCAACCTCAGGCATACTGTTTGGTTATATCAATGAAAAAGATTTGTGGCTTGCTGGCTTTAACCCTCAAGAAGCCCGTTTTGAAATCCTGCGCCAGACCGGAGAAGATGTAGAAATGCTGGCCTCTATAGAGGCTGAGGTAAAAATTGGGGAGAGATTGCTCTTTGAGGTTATAGTTGCCGGAAAAAGGGTAAGCCTTGTACAAAATAAAAAAGAACAGCTATCCTTTGAAAACAATAGCCCCATATCAGGCCAGGCTGGGATCGGTTCAATTCGCATCACAGATTTTGAAGTGATCTTTGAGTCAGTTCAATTTATGAAACCCGATAACTCGCCCCTGTTTATGTTTGATCCTGTGAAACCTTCATGGAAACCTTTCAGGGTTGCCAATCTGACCGAGGGGAAAGGCGAATGGGACTCTGTCCGAATTTTGCTGCCAGACCCGCAGAGCTCCCCAAAAGGTCCCTTTACTGCCCTGTTGCTAGATGCTAACCCGGTAGGGAAAAGTTACCGGAGGGAGACCCGAATCCTTACAGGTGCCAAGTTCAGTGGCCTTGGGATGACCGGTCTTGTATTTGGTTTTCGCAATGCAACCCATTACAACCTTCTCGGGTATAAACCGGAACAAGGCCGCGTTGAGATATGGCACCGATCGGAATCCGGTTTAGAACCTGTGTCAGCAGCAGTCTTTGATACAGAAGAAGAATGGATCATCCTTTCTATTGAGGCCTCTGGGGATCGTATACGTGTTTTTGCGGATGAACACCCACTTATGGATCTGCGTGATGAACGATTTAAAGGTGATCGCTCCGGCCTTGCCAGTTATGGTAATGGATTGAAAGGTGCTGTCTGGCATGGTTATACCCTTTCAACAGGAGGTGATCCCCTGCCCCCAAAACTCCAGGATGATCTTTTGGCTTATGAATTGGGCACCCGTGCATTACTTCTTGAACCAGCAGATTTTGAAGAGTGGGAGTCCCTTGTTGATCACTCAATCTTAAACCAGGGACTCGGTGCATCTTTTTCACTGGCTGAGGCGCGCACTCCTGTAAGTGCGGTTTTTGCCTTTGCCTATCAGCGCCTGGCAAGGATCGAACAGCTTGAGATACGCCTGGATGGCCCTGAAGAGATCGGGCCAGTACGTTTTCTGTCATCAATGGAAACCCCCCTTACCGGATTCAGTGAACTCGCGGTAATGAAACCGGTCAAAGGAGATAAGGAGATTTTAAATATTGACCCGGTAAAGGCCAAGTACCTTCGCATTGAAATCCCCCAGGCAGGTCAAAAAGAGGGGCAGATAGCAGAGATTTTTGTAAGAGGATCTTTTCTGGAAAAGGCGGTTCCAGGGCAACCTGCAGTAACATCTCTTGCAGCAGGCAAGGTTTCGCCTGACCGTGAAGAACGTGAAGTAAATGATACCCCTGAACAGGGCATGCGTCTCACCCCTGACATATGGATAGGGGGTAAGACCGGGTTCGGTGATGTTGACCATTACCGCCTGAACCTGCCACCACAGGGTGGCCTTGTGAGGCTTTTTGGCCGTAATACCGGGACAATGCCAGCCAGTTATGTACTGCTCAATACAGATGGCAAGGAGGTTAAGCCTGCAAGTATAGAGCAGACAAAAGAAGCATGGAGCGCTTCCTATAATCTTGGCGGAGGGGTCTTTATACTTCGCGTCATGGGTGACCCCCTTTCATTGACAGTACTCTTTGATGACAGCGGCAGCATGGGAGATGCGAGGGATGCCCTTCCCCAGTTATTATTGAAGATCGCCGATAGGGTGGGCCCTGGTCTTCGGATAAAACTGATGAAATATGCGGCAACGCCGGTGGAGATTTTTGATTTTATAGAGGACCAAAAGGTGTTAAGAGAGGCGGCCTTAAGAGAGGTCACTGCTGAAGGTGGCACTGAAACCCTTATAGGGCTTACCGGAGGATTGGAGAGTCTTCAGAATGTCACCGGTAACAGGGCGCTTCTGGTGGCCCTTGATGGTATTGATGGTTTCGCTGATGAAAATGGCTATATGGATTTTATCAAGGCAGCAGTGACATCCAAAATTCCCATGTACATCATTGGTATCAGTGAGGAGGAAGATTGGGATAATGAAGACCGGGTGCTTGATTTAAGCGATCGCAACCTCCTTAGCGAACTGGCATGGGTAACAAATGGTCGATTCTTTATTAACCCAGACCTTAACGCATTTGAGAAGTGTGTTACAGAGGTGCTTAATGCCCTGTCCGGCGCAGTCCCATATCAGGTGCGGGCCGAATATATTGAAGCAGATCTGCCGCCTGAACCACAGGGGCCGGGAAGCCTTGAGGTGCACCTTTCACCTGGCATTGATAAGGAACAGGTGCGTACTATCGAGATAATCCTTGATGCCTCCAATTCCATGTGGGGGCAGATCAATGGAAAGGCAAAGATCGAGATCGCCCGCCAGGTGCTCAGCACACTGATTGAAACCATACCGGACGGATTTCATATGGGGTTACGCATCTATGGTCACCGCTGGCCCATAAATGACACAAAGGCATGCAGCGATTCCGAACTGGTAATCCCAATCGGTGCGCCTGACCGGGCCGCCTTGCTGAATACTGTCAAAGGTATTTCTCCTAAAGGACGCACCCCTCTAGTCCATTCCCTGCTTCAGACACCACAGGACTTTAAGGGGCACCCGGCCGGAACTGTGATCCTGATTAGTGACGGCATCGAGAGCTGTGACGGAAGGATAGATGATGTTGTAAAGGCCCTGCACGCTTCAGGCATTGATCTTAATGTTCATATTATTGGTTTTGATGTAAAGGAGCGCAGTGCCAGGGAACAACTTGAAACCGCTGCCCATGCACTGGGAGGCAGGTATTTTGATGCAGGAGATGCCCATGCCCTTGCAGCTGCCCTTGAACGTACCCTCAAGATTGAATACCATGTGCTCACAGCAGATGGCTCAGTGGTTGCGAGGGGTTTAGCCGGTGGCGAGCCTGTAACACTTGAGGCCGGGGATTATCGCATAAGGATTCTTCTTGAACCCCTCTTTGCAGAGAGTGCTATTAGTATTGCCCCAGGAAAATCAGCAGTGGTAAAGGTCTTAAGAGACAAGAATGAATGGAGGATCGAAACAGAGTAATATATAAATAAACATTGCATCTTTTATGTACTTTATATTGCAGGGGCGAATAATTATTCGCCCCTGCCCATTTGTTTAAGTGTAGGCTTGCCACCAATGCCATTACTCACACACACCAATAGGTGAAGCCTTATGAAGAACTATTTTTATATGCATTAAAATTTCTTAAAGTCATTGTCTGTGGTAAATATTGGAAAATTAAGTCTGTTTGCCACAGCGCAAATAAGAAAATCGGTATTAGAACCCTGCACACCCTTTGCTTTATCTTTCATGAGCGCGTTCTCTGTTTTTTACAATCATAATCTATTGTACCAAACATCGATAGATGTGATTTACCAAAATCCTAGCATATTTTTTGCCGAAATATTTGTCGAATGATTTGGGGCTATTTTTTGAGAATAGCGTTTAATAAAAAGGTTTCAGCAGTCAGCCAGGTATTTACAATATATTATAAGCCTTTTGCTGGAAGCTGATAGCTGAGAACTGACCTCTTTCATGCTAAAAAATCAGATTTTGAATAAATTCCATCTTTATCACTATTAATTAAAGACCTTATCAAAAAGCCCTCTTACACCCTTTCTCACCTCATCTACTGTTGCGTTCTTTACCTCATCCCTGGCCGCCTGTCCTACATCCTTTGCATCCTGAGATATGGCATTTTCCGATTCACTGTATTCTTCGTTTCCAGGGTATTCCTGATCTTCCTGCATCTCATTCATGGCTGAATCCATATCAAACACCTCAGCACCGGAAGGCAATTCAAAAAAGGAATCATCCATTGATGCATTCTTAAGGCTCTTTAGCTTCATATCAGTACCCATACGAATCATCACACCGTAGTTGTTCTCCTTGGCAATCCTGTTACTTTTTTCAAGAAGCTGAGATATCGCCTGCAATGAGAGGCGCTGAAAACAAAAAACAAATACAAACCAACAAAAACTTTTTAAACATATTTTCTCCTTTAATGTGCTTTAACGTTTATTTACCAATCCCATTTGCATAGGAATCTTCGCTGATAACCTCCATCAGTCTGCAATAATGCCACTCCTTATCTTTAGATGTGAGAGTCCCTGCCTTATATTTTTCGCATGTACCAGGTTTTTCAAGGGGATATTCTTCCAGCGGGTCGTTATCAAGATCATAAAAGGTACAGTTTTTATCTTCAAACCCGCCCGCACATATCACCTTGTATCTTGCATTACGAGCGCCTACATGCTGTGTTCCATTTGTCATAAGATTTATGGATTCTGAAAGTACAAATCCCCTGTCAGGGTCACGCACTCTATCCTTCTTACCAAAAATGATTGGAGACAATGATACAGAATCAAGAGAAACCATCCAATTCCCTTCACTGTTGCTTACCTCTTCAGGTAACTTAAGCCCGGCAATGGAAAGCACGGTAGAAAAGAGGTCTGCCACATGGATTATTTCGCTATTCTTTGAACCCGCCTTAATCTCCGGACCCTTAATTACCATAGGCACAAGCGCCCCGCTTTCAAAGGTAGTACCCTTTCCACGTCCCTTTCTGGTGATATACATATTGTCTATATACTCAAGCCCTTGTCTTTCATACATAGGTGTGCCGTTATCACTTACAAAAATAACATAGGTATTTGGATCAAGGGCATTTACTGCATCAAGCAGTTTGCCTGTAATGGTATCAAGGGAATTCGTCATTGCCCTCATAAGTGATTCATCACTGCAATTACCGGCACTGTTAGATCCGAACTGCCCGCCGCATGCCTTCATCTCTTCAATGCTTTTGGCATCCATTGTATCCATATTGGGTACGGCCATTGCATTAGGTTGCTGGATAATAGTGGTATGTGACAGGTTATATGCAACCCATGCAAACCAGGGTTTATCAGGGGTTTCCCTTTCTTTTTTTGTAATCCACTCTATTGCATCAGCAATCTTTACAACAGGTGAATAGTTGGTTGGTGCTATGCCTGGCAAAGACTTGACAGGGGCTTTTTCAGTTCTCCAGACATTTGCAGGCGTTTCTTCATCCTGGATATGATAGTCATAATCCCAGAAACTCTTTATTGCAGCATGCAGGTTACCCCTGAAAAGATCAAAACCAGCCTCCTTTGGCTTCATACCCGGATAATCAGGTCCATTTCCATTTCCCGGAAGCCCTGCCAGATGCCATTTGCCGAATAATGCCGTGCTGTAGCCGCCTTCATCCTTTAATTTTTTTACGAAGGTGGTATGTTTTTGTGAAAGTGCATCAGCATAGGTGAGCACCTTTGCCTTTTTACCAAAAAGACCGGTAATGATAGCCGACCTTGTTGGTGAGCAGAAAGGATGCGCCCAGACATTGGTAAATACCATACCCTCACTTGATAGTTTATCAAGCCTCGGGGTGGAGGCAGGAAGCCCCCTGATGGATTTATATCCTGCATGATTATGGCCTGATGGCCCGTACTTTTTTTCAAGATCATCTATAAGGCCAGGGTACATGCCAGAGGTGACATCAACTCCAAAGTCATCAGCAATAATGAGGAGTATGTTGGGCTGTTTTTGTTTTTCAGGTTTATCACCCATCGCCTGCGAAACAGTGCTAAGGCATATAAGCATAAAAAAGAGTAATAGACATGGGGTTTTTCCGGGTACTATTATTTTTTGCATAGGTATCTCCTCTCTATAAATAGATTAACAAACGATAAAACCACAATTGTTAATTTCTCCCTATTTCCTCAGCCGGAGGCATATTATGGCAGCCTTGAAACCTTGTCAAGATCGCACTTTTATACCTTCATAGTATTGACTCATAAATTAATAGATACTATTGTGGCCCTGTTCTAATGAATATTTTTTATTACCTGAATTTTGCATCGGATTTCGTAGATGAATAAAAGCCTGATATTACATTTCAGACCCAAAATGGTTGACGCAAGGGCATTAAGGTTTTCCATGACCTTTGGGCTTGGAGGCATGGCCCTGGTACTGGTGTTTATTCTCTTTTTCACAGGGCTTCTTCTTAAATTTTATTATTTGCCATTTCCGGAAAAGGCGCACGACTCCATCCTCTATATCAGGAACAGTGTCTTATTCGGGGCATTCATCCGCAATATCCATTTCTGGTCTGCAAATTTTCTAATTGTTATTACATTTCTCCATTTTTTGAGGGTATTTTTTACATCTGCATTTCATCAGCCAAGGGGTGTTAACTGGATTATTGGCCTTGGACTGTTGATAATTGTCCTCTCATTCAATTTTACAGGTTACCTACTGCCGTGGGATCAACTCTCTTTCTGGGCAGTAACCATCTGTACAGGGATGCTTGAGTATATCCCTCTCACAGGTAAATGGCTTCAGAGTATGACAAGGGGAGGATTAGAGGTGGGCGCGCCCACATTATCTATATTTTTTGCTGCTCATACAGCATTACTTCCCGGTGCAATGATAATCCTTCTGCCATTCCATTTCTGGCGGGTTCGCAAGGCAGGAGGTATAGCGCTGTCAGAAATTATTGATGGTGATAAAGAAAAATACAGGGTAAAGGCCATACCTTATCTTTTATTAAGGGAGGTGGTTACTGCCCTTGTCCTGATAGCCCTTATACTTATCTTATCTATCATATTCGATGCACCTACAGGGGATAAGGCCAATCCGGGGCTGAGCCCAAATCCATCCAAGGCGCCCTGGTATTTTATGGGGTTTCAGGAGATACTCCTTCACATACATCCATTTTTTGCAGTATGTATAATCCCTGTAATAATCCTTATCTTTTTATTAGTGTTGCCATTCATAAAATATGTTTCAAACTCTAAAGGTGTCTGGTTTATATCCGGAAGGGGTAAAAAGAGCGCCTTTTTTTCATTCATCCTTGCCTTGGTTCTATCAATAATTGTTGTTATAACTGATGAGTTCATTCCTGATTTCTCAGCAATGCTGCCAGGTATACCCATGCTGGTCAGTAACGGTTTAATTCCATGTTTTATAATGGCTCTGGCATTTGCTATTTTTTATTTTTTATTGAATAAGATATACAGACCTGACAGGAATGAAAATGTCCAGGCTGTATTTGTATTTATATTTTCCGTGTTCATCACCTTTATGATTACTGGCATATGGTTCAGAGGATCATCAATGAAACTTGTATGGCCTTGGCTATTGGCAGGTTAACAGATTCAAAGGTTAAAAGGTTTAATGTATGGCAGATACTGATAATAAGGAAAAATCTAATCTCCAGCCTTCACGCCGGTCTTTCCTGAATACAATCTGGGCCGCACTAGGAATCCTGGCTGCTTTGGAACTGATATTTATGGTATTCACCTATCTAGGCAGGAAAAAACCTGGAGCCCAAAAGGAGCAGAGTGAAAGGTTAATCGATGCAGGTATCATTGACAAATATCCTGTGGGTTCAGTCACTGCAAACATCATGGGTAAATTTTATCTGTGCAGGATGGAGGATGGCGGTTTTATTGCCCTTTCCAGTAAATGTACACATCTGGGTTGCACTGTACCCTGGGATGATAAGGGAAAAAGGTTCATATGCCCCTGCCACGGATCATCATTTGATATATCTGGTGCAGTAATATCCTCACCTGCACCAAGACCTCTTGATATGTACCCGGTGCACATAGAAAATAACACCATAATAGTAGATACCGGCAAACTACTAAAAAGAAATGAATTTCTTAAAACCCAGCTTGTATATACAAAAAAGGTCAGCAAATGAGGGCATGGAAACTAACAGGCCTCGTGGCAACCATCATTATTACCCTCTCCTTCCC
This sequence comes from Deltaproteobacteria bacterium, assembly GCA_016931115.1. GTDB lineage: Bacteria > Desulfobacterota > DSM-4660 > Desulfatiglandales > HGW-15 > JAAZBV01. Next base: position 15,062 of record JAFGFM010000143.1, read on the forward strand.
CCTGTACCTTTTCAAGGTGTCGATATTTCCAGATCATACTGGCGCTGACCGAATAAAGGATGATAACACCTTTATGGGCTCCATTAAATGTGCAGAGTGCCACAGAAATGAATATGAGAGTTGGAAGGATTCCCATCATGATCATGCCATGGAGATAGCCACAAAAGAAACAGTGCTTGGTGATTTCAACAATGCCCTGTTTACAAACAATGGGGTTACAACCAGGTTTTATAAAAAAGGGAAGCGCTTTTTTGTCAATACATCGGGACCAGATGGCCGAATGATGGATTTCGAGGTAACCTATACCTTTGGATGGTTCCCTTTACAGCAGTATCTTGTACCCTTTGATGGGGGGAGGCTCCAGTGCCTGCCCATTGCATGGGACTCACGAGATAATAAATGGTATGACCTAAACGAGGACATTAAGATTGCCCATGATGACTGGCTTTACTGGTCAAATGCTGGCCAGAACTGGAACGGGATGTGTGCAGAGTGCCATTCCACAAACCTTAAAAAAAATTATGACCTTAATAGCAATACATATAATACTACATGGTCAGACATCGATGTCGGTTGCGAGTCCTGTCATGGCCCCGGTTTTAACCATGTACAATGGGCTGAGACCCCTGAAATGGGGAGACCTTTTGTTCAGAACTATAATCTAAAGGTAAAGACCTCAGGGATTTCTTCCTATGAACTTGTGGGTCAATGCGCACCCTGTCACAGCAGGCGCGCTATCCTGGGGGATTACACCCATTCAGAACCTGACCTCCTTGATGTAATGCTTCCCTCTCTTCTCACACCTGAGCTTTATTTTAATGACGGCCAGATACTTGAAGAGGTCTATGAATATGGTTCATTTACCCAGAGCAAGATGTATCATCGTGATGTGAAGTGCAGTGACTGCCATGATGTGCACAGCATAAAGCCAATAAAGGATGGCAATGCCCTCTGCCTTACATGCCACAGGGCAAATGAGTATGACACATACAACCACCATTTCCATAAAAAAAATGGGGAAACAGGTGAACCCGTCAGGTCACAGGATGGCTCTATATTATTTGATGTAGGTACCGGTTCTGAGTGCACCAACTGCCATATGCCGGGCAAAAACTATATGGTTATAGACTACAGGCTTGACCACAGCCTTCGTGTACCAAGGCCCGATTTGAGTGAAAAGACAGGCGCCCCCAATGCATGCAGCAGATGCCACTCTGATAAGACGAACAAATGGTCTGATGAATGGATAACGAAATGGTATGGGCCCGGCAGGAAAGGCCATTATGGCGAAATATTAACTGCCGGAAGGGGTAATGCCCCCGGTGCGTTTGATGATCTCAAAAAACTGGCGCTTGACTCCCTTTACCCTGTAATTGTAAGGGCCACAGCGTTATCCCTTTTAAGTTCATACCCTTTATCAGAGACATTAAGGGCATATGAGATATCGCTCATGGATAGTGAACCCATGATAAGAAGGGCAGCAATAGAGTCTCTTAATTCGCTTGAGAATAAGGATAAGGCAAGGCTGATTGTGCCGCTCTTATATGACCCTGTAAAGGCCGTTCGTATACAGGCGGCATCAGCACTGGCTGGGATTCCACCCGAACTACTGGATAATGATCAGAACAGGGTATTAAAGAGGGTTACTGATGAATTTATATCAGCAATGGAATACTCAGGGGATTTTTCTTTCGGCAGGTTCAATCTGGGTAATCTATACAGGGCATTAAAGGATAATAAAAAGGCTATCGGGCATTTTAATGCAGCAGCTCAGATAGATAAACTGTTTTATCCTGCCAGGGTAAACCTTGCCATGCTCTATAACGAGCAGGGTGATAAGGAAAAGGCAGAAGAGATATTCCGTGACACACTTAAGGATAATCCAAACCTTCATGAAATAGCCTACTCACTTGCCCTGCTTCTCGCTGAAAAAGAGGAATATAATGAGGCTGCCATATTTATGGGTAAGGCAGCGAAGAACATGCCCCTTGATGCAAGGGCGCATTATAATTACGGATTGCTCTTACAGTTTATTAACCTTGACAGGGAATCAGAACTGGAGCTTAAAAAGGCAGTTGATATAGAACCGGGCAATATGGATTTTCTATATGCCCTTTTTGATTTCTATTTTAAGAGGTCAGAGTTCAATATGGCAAAAGAGATTGCAGATCAAATGATGATGAGGGAACCCGGATCACCCGCAATAAAAGAGATATTGGATATGGTAAGAGGAAGAATAAAACCGGAATAAAATACTGCTTATCTCTTTAAAAATCATTTTAATACACAACCCCTGCTCATTTTTTTATTGCATCTTTTTATATAACCTGTGCATGGCATCCACCACACCATCAATCTGTGCATAATCATGAAACAGGTGCGTGGAGATCCTTAAGGCATGGGAATTTTTTGTATCTTCCTTGTGTAGATGAAATTCTGTAGACCGGATCACATAACCCATCTCCTTTTTAAGGCGGTCAACAAAGTCCTCTATCATTTTTTGATCATTCACATCCTTAAATGGATTAAAGGAGGTAAGCCCTGATGTGAATTCAGGTATGTCAGGGGAGAATAGCAGCGCGGAACTGCCAAAGCTCTGCTTTATGCTCTTTTTCAGATAAGAACTTAACCCGCAGATGTATCCCTCAATGCGGTCACGGCCTATCTCCTCCCATAAATCACATGCATCGAGCAGGGCCTGCATGGCAGGATAATTTTCCTGGCCGCGTAACCCGAACTGGCTTGAAAAATCACTTATCTGTTTGCGGTCATTATTTACTGGCTGTGAGATATATTGATACAGACAGCTGTTCTGAGGCCAAAGCAGGGGGAGGTTTTCCCCGTGATTTCTGATATACAGTATACCTGTAGCGCCTGGCCCGCACTGCCATTTATGTCCTGATGCAGTGTAAAAATCACACCCTGTCTCCCTGAAATCCAGCTCAATCATGCCTGCGCAGTGGGCACCATCTACAATCGAGATCAAACCATTTTCCTGGGCCAGTTTACATATGGCCCTGGCCGGAAGGCGAACGCCTGTTTTATATGGTATATGGGAAAAGAGTATGGCCCTGCTTTTTGGGGTGATATTTTTTTTAAAGGCCTCAACCACCTGATCTCCATGTTCCAGATCAAGTACCGGTATCTCTACCTCCCTTAAAACAACCCCAAACCGGTCCTTAAGCACATGAAGGGGTGAAAGGGCAGACACATGTTCGTGGTGTGTAATAAGGATTTCATCTCCCCTTTCAAATGGAAGCCCGAAAAGAACAGTATTAAGGCCATCTGTAGTGTTGCGTGTAATTATGATCTCATCCTTTGTGCAGCCGAATTGCATGCTCAGTTGTTCTCTCTGTTTAATGAGCCCGAAATCCCAGCCCAGTTCATCCGAAAAACCCATTGGGTGACGCGCAACCACCCTGTTGTATCTGTCATAATTATCAAGCACTTTTAAAGGCATGGCCCCTGTAGTGCCGATATTCATATAGGTCTGATCAGGATCAAGGATAAACTGCTCCTGTACCCTTTTCCAGAAACTTTTATCTGAAAGGGCATGGTCGATTGATGGAACCTTTTTTATTGTTGATTGACAGGCGGTGTTAAGGCCTATGGCCCCTCCTGCTGCTGCCAGTCCTGCCAGCTTGAGAAAATTTCTTCTATCTTTATTCTCTATATGCCTTTCAATTGTTGTCTGCATGATGCCTCCTCATATTAAATTTCGGTCACTGATTAGAGCAGTTTATTAAAAGTTGACAGGACCTGTTTTTAACAGTATCCCTGAAAATGATAATCGATTTTTATTATTTACTACAGACAGCCAGTATAAATCAATTGAAAGCTGTCATATAAATATTATGCCTGCATATAAAAAGGAGATATATTATGAGAAAGATGCCTCTATTATTTCTACTCATTTTAGTTTTCACAGGGTGTTCAAAACAAACTGATATCCGTGAGATTATATCATCTCCGGATGCGCCGGCGGCAATAGGCCCTTACTCACAGGCAGTGCGTGCCGGTAATACTTTATATCTATCAGGTCAACTTGGGCTTGACCCGGCAACCGGAAAACTGGCAGGCCAGGATTTTGAAACCCAGGCACGGCAGGCAATAAAAAATCAAAAGGCAATACTTGAGGCAGCTGGCTTTTCTTTAAAGGATGTGGTGCAATGCCAGGTATTTGTGACTGATATGAAGAGGTACCCTGCATTTAATGCGATATATAAGGAGTATTTTACAGGCGGTTTTCCGGCCAGGGCAGTGCTGGAGGTTTCCCGCATTCCGGCAGATGGATTGATAGAGATAATGATGACAGCTGTTCACAACAAATAACATATTTTAGCTAAAGTAGTTAAGAGGGTTAAATTGAGGAGAAAACAGCGAGGGCCGGAGCTGCCTTCGCTGTTTATTTAGAATAGGTTACTGATTCTTTTTGAAATTGTCACAAACCCCGTCACCATCTTTATCCACATAATTTGGCCCATGTTTAGTTGCATCTCCTGGGGAGGTATTAGCAGTGGACCTTCGTCTCTGGCCCATACCTTTACCTTTCCCTTTTACACCGGTATTATCACAAATGCCGTCCCCGTCCTTGTCTACATAAGCCATTCCACGTCCGTTACGCATGCCATTTCCGCGGCCATTACCTGCCCCACCCTGGGCATAGGCCCACGAACCAACAGCCAGAATACAGAGAGCGAAAATAATTGTTGTCATATGTTTCATAATGAACCTCCTTTTAAAACAAATATAAAGTTAACTGTCCCTTAATCATTGCAGGTTTCATTCATGTAGTAACCTGCATTCACCCGGTAATACGAATCTGCATCCAATTTTCTTTCATTTTTTTTAAAATAAATTATAAAAATTTTCAGGCTGGCAGTGATAGATCGTATTAATGTACCTTATGAATGATATTTATCAATGGTTTATCCCATTATTTTTAAACAGATAGCCTGTTTTGGAATAAGTGTAACTTTATGAGTCAAAAATCAACTAATCGTCAGGTGAAGACTGTGGCATATTCATATTATGCCGCCCTTTTGCTTCACGCGTTTTTCGGCCATGCCAGGGTCGCACCTCACGGGCTTTAAAACTCTCCCCGCCTGTCATGGTGCCAATCAGTTTGATTTCCAGGTCTGGGGAAGGGCTTAATCTGCCGCGCCATATCGCATTGCTTGCATTAACACTCCAATTTTTCCCATCCAGATCCTTTAAAATAATTATTCCCTCTTTTGATACATCAACTATTTTCCCTGCAAGAAGCCCCTTATCAGGTGACATCCAGACCATCCGGTTATGAAATTCAACGCCTTTATAAAATGAGAGCCTCTCTTCAAATACTGATTCCATGCGTTCTGACACCCCCGCTGCATATAATCCGATCCCGCCCAGAATAGAAATTAACACACTCAGTACCACGATGGTAAAGGCACGGTAACGATACCCGCCTTGGGTTTGTCTGAAATAATAATATGCAATAATGGAAAAACCTATCATAAACAGGAGCCATAAATAGGGAACAAACAGGAGGATAAATTCAGGGATACTTTTTTGAAAATAGTGAAAGAGCTCCCACTCAGCGCTTCTGATCTGAAAAATAACAGCACTGCCAGCAATACTCCCTAAAACAATGGAAATCCCAAAGAGCACCCAGACAGTAGATCGCTTTAAAAAAAAGTACCCTTTAGCACGCGGTACAATGCCCTTCTCCCTGATTTTTTTTAATGTTTCCCTGCTTATATCGTTCATGATTATATTATATCCTATCCAGTTGGTATCGTTCAGCAATTTTTTTAAATTTTTCCCTGGCACGGTTTAATAGTGTTGCTACACTGCCTGGAGGTTTCCGGAGGATGTCACTGATCTCCTCATAACTGAGTTCTTCAAAATAACGTAACACCAGTATTTCACGATACTTTGGGGCCAACTCACTAAGGGCTGTTGCCACCTCAGTAGATTTTTCCCTGTTAAGATATTCTGCTTCCAGATTTAATGTGCCTGATAGAAAATTCACGAGTGAGCTGGTCTCATTCCTCTCATCATCCAGTTCAAAAGTAAGCCGGTCCCGCCTGGTTTTACGATACTGGCTGATGATCTCATTATGGGCGATCCGGTATACCCAGGTTGAAAACTTCAGATTAATATCAAACCCGTTAAGGTTGCGGTAAACCTTTATAAAGATATCCTGAAGCAAATCCTCTGCCTCTTCACGGTTGACCTGTGTCATTCGATGGATATAGCGAAGCAATAAAGGCTCATACCGCTTCATCAGCAGATAAAATGCATCCTCATCATGAAGGGATTTATTAGCCAGCACTTCATCAGTTGCATGGTCATTTGGAATATGTGTTAAAGGCTGTGACATGGTTTGTATATATCAGAATATTTTTCTTTTAGCACCTGGGTTATTAACTGATAAATTGGGTAATAATGCACAGGCTGATCATATGACTTACCTGGTCGAGTATGTTTATCAGCAGCCATATTTTCAGATTATTAAAATTCATCTTTTCAGGGTCTTTCGTCTTTCTCCTGATCCACTCTATAAACTCCGACCTTTTAACATGCACCTTGCCTGAACCAAAAAGCCTTTTCTCTATGTTTGACCTGATAACATCAATCAAAACATGAATACAGAAGAGATAGAGCGCACCTTTTAGCCAATCCTGTATTCCGGGACAGAGGTATAACATAACACCTGCCATAAACCCGTGAATCAGACCATGTATCATCTGGCCTGATGCCTGGCTTAAACAGCCGGAACCCCTTTTTAAAATGGCAAGTTTATGTGATCCGAAAACAACATCACCCAGAATATGAGCCACTAGCAGAAAGATAAATATATACAATGTTAATAAGCCTTCCTCGTGATAATTTATCAGCAGGACAGATCTTAATCCGAAATTTTGAAGCGCATTTTCCTTGTTACAATACTTCACCCATCCTGCAGTTACAACATCAAAACAGTTCCGGCTTCGTTTTGAACAGATAAATCGCCCACCCCAGGGTTTCCCGTCCCCATCTCAGATAGGCTCTCTTACCCTCACGCACTCGCTTCAGCACGCTCTCCACATCCTGATCATCAGGATTATCCATCACCCAGGTCCATATCTAATATCTCAAGTATCTCACGGTTTACAACATTCGGATTACTCCAGTGAACAGCATGTCCTGCTCCCTCTACCACAATATGCTTACTGGTATCGGACCATTTTTTAAGATTAACCTGATTATTCCATGCGTCACTGTAGCTACGCAGATATTCTGATGTAATTATTGTCAATGGTATATTTAAATGTCTGTCTGACGCTACCTTTGAGGCATTTGATTCTTTATTATTCCCTTCATCCACCTGGTTCTTATTGTTGAACAGCTTCAGGAACATCAATGCATCCAGCTCTTTCAAGCCTGAAGGTGCCGATGCCCAATTATTTCTGGCAGTACTCAAAGAGGTCGATGAATAGAGCCCGAATCTAAACAACAGTCTGGTAAACCCAATCCGATTTGATATGTAGATCGCGTAATTGCTCAATTTAACCCGAACAGATAAGAGGGTTGATGACTTCGCCATATTCACATCCGAATACATATCAGGGTTTGACCCGTCTATGAGGACCAATCCTTTCACTTCATCTGGGTATCTCTGAGCAAATCTGATCATTTCAAGGGATCCGATGGAATGTCCTACAAGTATATAAGGCGGCTTTTCACCTGACTTTTCCAGTAACTCATGTATCTCTTGAGTTATATTGTCAATCTCTCTGGGTGTATCAGTTACGTCACTCCATCCATACCCGGGACGATCATAGACAGCTATCCTCGCATATTTCGATATCTCACTCCATAGAGGATAGAAGTCAGCATATGGACATGGTATTTTCCATCCAGAGGCAAATACCACAGTTGAATCGCCGCTTCCCTTGGAAAAGATATGCATATTGTGCCCATTTACTGAGACAATTTGGCCTACTGATGGATAATTGTTTTTATCAAGCCATTCCCCGATATATTCGTACAAAACACCCACGACTAAAAATGCCACTAATATAAATGCAACTAATTTTTTCTTACTTACTGTCCGCTTACTTTCAATCTTGTTGTATTTCATGCTTGTTTCGTCTTGCCTAATTTTCAATTAATTAAATCCTTTCATGCATAACTGTGAGTCGGGCTAGTCCAGTGAGTCAGGGATAAGGCCATGCTGTTACCCCTTGCTGATTTTACCCATTAATGATTGCTTTCGACTTTTAACCCTTTCACATTAACATCCAAGTTCTAAAACTGATGAGTTAATTGATGGGATACAATCTAGATAAAAAGGAATATCATCATATGGTAGAGACCATAGATCATAATATTTTGCTTTTTTCTCTAATGTCCATTAGTTAAAATTATCCATGTGGAAATTGAGACGATGTTCATTATTATTTTATCCTTTGAGTGATTAAACTGTTAAGCATTGCCCTCTATTCCGCGTAATGCGTATATGGATTGTGTAGGCCTGTCTAACCCCCTTTAATGGGTACACCCATGCTTTACCTATTCAATAATTAAAGACCGATACCATTATTTACTCCTAGCAGTAAAGTCTATCCCAATAATCTCTATTTTTTGAATATTCGGGTGTCTATGTATAATTTTTTCTAGGTCTTCTTTTAATGCGTTTACAAAATTTAGAAAAGTCATTGATTTGCTATTATGGACATTTCTCCAATTACTTTTTTTACTTCCATTGCAGACTATTAGAAAAATACCATATCTTGAAACACGCATGTATTGCCCAATAAGTTGTGTCTCAATACGTTCTATCAATTGTTTGTGTGACCATTTGTCGGCAATTTTTAATTCAACAGGAACCGGAGCTGTTACCAAGGGGGCATTAAACCTTATATCTGTTCTTGTTGCATCTGCGAATTCCTCTTCAGAGCCAATTGTATAAAGAGATCGGGAGGATTTACGCAACCTGTTTGCAAAAACTGTCCGAATTTCTGTTTCGTTTATTAATCTTTTAAGTAAAACGGCTTCACTCTCATCGCCATCTTCTATATCATGTTTCAAATCGTCCAATTGATTCAAGGCGATATTAAAAAGATCACTTTCTGTCCGAGGAGTTGTAAGGAGAGAAAGCGAAAATTCTGCAACAGAACTCTCTTCCCAGGGTTCAAACTCTGAATCTAGAGATACACGTTCTTTTGCCAAAAAATGCATCCTGTCTTTTAAAAATCTTTTTTTAGAATTTTTTGACAGGTGAACCAGAATATCATATGAAGTTTTTCCAGGTGTTTTATAAACCAACTCCAATAAACGCGATCGAGCTTCTTGTGCATGGTCACGTTGGCTTGGTGTATAAACGCCTGTTTTATGGGGATTATCATCTTCTATTTTAAGAAAATCATAGATAAAAGGAACAAGTTCTTGTAACACCTCTATTCTTTCATAATCTCTGTAAGGTGCACTGTATCGTCTATCACCATGGCTTGTGAAAGCTGAACAAAAATCCACCATGGTTTCTATTCTCTCTTTTTTGTTTGAAATGCTTTCAATCAATTTCTTTAGGGCAGAGAAACCTTTCAGCCCGTCTATATAAAATAAAGCAATAAGCCATGTAATTTTTCGTTTTTTTTCTGTAGCGGCCTTAAACCGGTTAGAGGCAAGTTTTATTAATTGATTATTTATATCCGCTTGTCTTTGCTCCATTAAGATGATTGATATTGCATTGTCAAAAACGATATCATTAACAGGCTCTTTTTCCTTGATAAGCTTAAGTATAATGTTTATATACCTTTCTTCTACATCTTTTCCATACCTTAATGCAGACAAAGTATGTGCATGGTTTTCAGTCGCTGGGTTATCATGAAACTCATATTTTAGTTCATTTTGAATAACCTTTTTAACAATATTAGGAAATGCCCTTTGCAGATCACCAAACCATGATGGAAAACCATTTAGCTCAAAGAGAGAATAATGGGCGGCTATTTCTGCTTCATCTTTGGTTAATTTACTAGACCATTCTGGATCATCATGCGACTCAATTGAAAGGCCTGTTAAACCTATTATCCTAGCCCATGGGATAGTACTGCTTGTTCTCCTTTCCGCATAACTAAATGGATCATATTTACGCCAATATGCAACGCAACCATCTCGAAAATTTTTTGCCACCTCGAATCCGAATTCTTTTTCAAGAGAATGCCAATTTGAATAACTCCAGCTATGACTTGATCCCTTATTTGTTTCCTTTAACCGTTCGTAAAGATAAACAGATCGTGAAAATATTTCTCCTTTATGTGCATCACCTAATTTGTTAATTTCACCAGGATTTTTTTTCAGTTCTTCTGCCCATTCTATACGATTATCCACCTGTTGCTTTTCTCGCCTTTTTTGACTTTGTTTTCTATCTTTCTCACGCTTATTCCATTTTATTTGTTCTTCTGTTAGCGTTGGGTGTAAAAATTTCAGAAATTCTTTTTCAAGAGAGGGTATCCCTTTGACAGATTGCTTGATACGTTCTCGCAACTTCTTTGGCTTTTTTTCGTTTACATAAACCTGGAATATCGCTGATAAAATGATCAACTTATCAATCGTCTCATCTCTTTTAAAAAAATCATCAAAGAGAATTTCTAAATTATCTATATTTGGAGTCCAGAAATTATCTATTTCCCAACTTACCTGCCACCAAGAGGTAGGATTATTGCCATTTTTTCTATTCCGTTCTATGCCTATTGCATGCCAGAATAATGTATACTTAAATTCTTCCCAGGTATTTACGTTTTCAAGAAGTTTTTCCCGGTCATGGAAATAGTAATCGATATTATGTCTGGCAATTATAAAATTTAAAAACAGATCCAGTATCATCGGTTCAAGCGAATAATAATATCTCTGCTTTATGAGAATATTTGAGAGTCTTACTGCTACCGGTAACAACCAAAAATATTTATCAGAGATCTCACAATTGTAAGTATTTATGAATGGTTGTTTCTTAAGAAGGATATATAATCCCTGTATAAGTTTTATAATATCTTTTTCAGATATAACTGCTTTATCGATCATTTCTTCTAAATGAAATTGAAGGGATATTGATGAGTCTTTATCAGGTTGCTTAACAATCTTAAAAATCTTTAAAAGTTGTGAGATTGATAGAATGTCAGGAAAGAAGAGACTACAAATTTCCCCAACTAGTGCAGAATCAAGATGGTTAATATCATTACTAAGTGCTTTTACCAGATTTTGTTTCTGCCTGGTTGTACCACTGGAGGCAACAGCTCGTAGTGCGAGTATCCTGTTATAGTTTTTTATTTGGTTGTCAATAGCAAAAGATATGGCAATTTCTGTGCTGTCGGATATCTTTCCCTGCCATATTATTTTTAAAAGCAATGAACAAGTATCATCATTGTTTCTATATTTTTTTAGCAGTTTATTAACTGTGGATGACAATGAAGGATCAGCTAGTCGCCTAACCATTGAAATATCAAACGATGTCCCGGTATATTCTCTATCAGAATAATACTCTGCAAACTCAACCAGAAGTGATTTCCTGAATTCTACAGGTAATGAGGATGGATCTCCATGCTCAATAAGAACTTCAGGTGCGATTTTTCGTATCTTGTTTTTTATCTCATCATCCCATAACGCGATCCATGCAGCTATCGGTCTCATAGAAGGAATAACAACCTCAACACCATACTTCTCGTTAAAAATAATACCTTCTATGAATCGTCTTGATCTACCTAAATTAATGAGTCTCCTAACCCAACTAGAAGCCAGGTATTCGCGGACAGATCTTTCATGAAACTTTTCAGTGCCATATATTGCCACATCAAAAATTGGTCTATCCAGAAGAATTTGTATTTTATCAGATGCCCATTCAGGAAGTGCTTCTTTTGGGTTTATTGATATATTGTCTAATTCACAATCTATCGGTATATCAGGCAGTAGAAAATAATTTTTCTTTAATAATGTCACTGCCGCAGCAAGTCGCTCAGCCCCAAATAAAGCATCTTCGGGGGATAAGGGTCTCGCTTCATCACGATTAGGGTCCATTTCAATGAGTTTCTTTTGTATATTGAATTCCAGCATTTCATAATGTGAACCAAGTTGATTGTTTGATTTCCAGAAGGAAATTAAATCCAACAGGTCTTGTGGCCGCTCTGCAAATATTTGCGCATCTGATCTCTCAATCGCTTCAATAAAACTACTTGTATTTTCAATGCCTTTATATGAAGCATACTTTTTTATCTGCTGGTTATCAAGGGGAGCAAGCTGGAAGACCGCATGATTTTTTGAATCTCTAGTTCTATTGATATGCTCTGTGTTAGTTGAAATATTATCTTCACCTTCTTCATCATCTTCAGATTTGATTTTGGGAAAATACCTTAAAAATAAATTTAAATCAGCTGTTGCTCTCCAGTTACTGACCCTGCAAGAAATGAAAATTTTTGCCCTATCTAAATTATTAACGATAGCACTTGAAAAATGATTAAGTGCCAGTTCATATGCATTTCGTCGGGTTAGTCGTGCCTCATCAACTGAATCCAGAAAGAAATAGGCTATTTCGTTACACGCCCTCCAGCTATCTAATTCCTGAGATGAACCAATTTCAATAGCACCGTGGAGACCAAAATCATTAATAGCCTCTATCCTGTAAAAAAAGGCTAATTTATTATCTTTACGTAATTTTTTAGCAGCCTCCATTAATTCTGTAGTTTTACCTGTACCTGGTTCTGCAAGTATTACAACCCTATCTTTCTTAAACAACTCATCCCATAAATATTCTTTCCCAATTCCAAATGAAAAAAGAACTCGTACATTCTCAGGGTCATTTTCTTTATCTGCTTCCACAGGCCAGAATTTTCTATTTAAGTCTATGTAATCGATCATTTTTATGTTTAATTTATTGTTAATACTTTTGAATTTCAATCGGCAAAAAAACAGCCAGTCGCACTTAATTGCCTGGTTGTGACTTATTTTTTAAAATCTCTGTACAATAAACTGGGTTGAATGCCATGGTTGTTCTGATATTTACTACTTGAATATTCTTCATATTCCCCTTCAATAGTATGGTAATAAATCTGGCAAACTTCCACACCTGAATAGACTCTTATGGGTTGAATGCTGAATATTTCCAGGGTCCAGAATCCTTTGAAACCAACGTCACCAAATCCTGCTGTGACATGTATAAAAAGCCCGAGTCTTCCTACTGAGGAACGACCTTCAAGCATAGGAACTAAATTATGTGTTTCGGTATATTCAATCGTTCTTCCAAGATATAGTCGGCCTGGTTCCAATACCAACCCTTCTTGAGGTATAGATAATTTTGCAAACTTATTAGCTTTTTTCATATCAAGTGGAAAATCATCATACACTAAAAGTTCATCATGCAATGACAGGTTGTAGCTATTCGGATTGAGTTTGTTTTTATCATACGGGTCAATGATGATATCATTGTCGATCCTTGAAGCTATTTCTTTTCCTGACAGAATCATTTATTTCCCTTTCCTTTGCTTCTGATGCGCAACAGGCATTAATACGATTCTTGTTTTGTAAAATTGGGCATTATTAAAAAGAACCGGTGTCATGTCAACAGGATATTATGGAAGCTTTCAGCGTTCAGCTATCAGCTTTCAGCCAAATCTTTTTTAAATGCCTTTTACTAACCCGCTTACCCTATCCTCTTAAACACCTTTTCAAGCTCAGTATAGCTGATCTTTTTATAGACTGGTCTGCCATGCGGGCAGTTGGTTGCCGGATCAAATAATAAAAATGGGGCGCTGTTGTTATTAGGTTTTACCATCAAACCTTATAATCTCACAACGCCCCAGTTTATAACTATTCTTAGGCAAACGGATCAACCTGCCTATTTTTTAAACAGCATCTATTGCGACTTCTCTTTTACCACTCCCCAATTTACCAGGCATTGGTATGCATGCTGCGCCTGCTCACCTTCTGTGACCTGCTTGAGATATCGGGAGTAATCTTCGGCTGATTTTTGCCTGTTGCCCATTCCCTCATAGGCGTAACCCCTGAAAAAAAGAGTGTTAGGATTTCCAGGCAGCTTCTTCTCATAGAGATTAAATTCTTCGATTGCATTATCAAACTTCTTCAGTTGGATATGAGAAAGCCCGCTCATATGGTTTGCCTGTGCCTCACTAGGATATACCTGCCTGGCCTGCTCTGAATATTTAAGCGCCTCGCTATATTTTTTTTGTGTATACTGGCATTTTGCCATCATTACCAGCCCCGCATAATCTCCGGGTGCAGCCTTTAATCCCTGCTTCAAAAAGTCTCCCGCCTTGTCATATGATTTAGCAGCCATCTGTTCCTCGGCCTTCTGGAAATTCTCAATAGCAGGTTTAAGCTTTCTAAGAGGTGAAGTATTATCCATGTATCGCTCACGATACAGAGGCCTTCCTTTAGCATAACTGAATTCAGTATTAGCAAGTTTCACCGATGTGTCGTAACGCTCCTGACTCATCGGGTGGGTGGAAAAAAGCACTGAAGATATATTTGAATTTCCTTTGCTGAGGCTGTTCAGCATGGTCGCAAGCTGTATAGAGCCTTCCGCCCCATAACCTTTTTTCACCAGATATGTCATACCCAGATAATCAGCCTCTCTTTCATTGTCCCGGCTATAGCGTGCCAGAAGAGCGCCTGCCCCCAGCATGCCCAGTTGACTGGCAAGCTGTCCATAGGTTTCGCTTTTGGTGCCGGCATATACGCTGATTCCTCCCGCTACAGCCTGGATAAGTGTGCCTTTTGACATCTGTTGAGCAGTATGCCTGGCATTGACATGACCCATCTCATGACCCAAAAGTGCGGCGAGCGCTGCCTCGCTTTCAAGGGAAAGGAGGATGCCGCGTGTAGCGGCAATACTCCCGCCTGGAAATGCATAGGCATTGATATAGGTTGCGTTGACCCCCTGAAAGGAATATGGCATTTTGGGCCGATGGGTATAGGGGGCCATTTCTGCCCCGACCTGCTGAATATAACTATTTAATGCCGCATCCTGTAATATCCCGTAGTCTGAAGAGAACTGATGAGGCGAATTTTGCCTGTCAACCTGTACCTCCCAGTCCTCTGACACCAGCATCAACTGTTTTTGTCCTGTAACCGGGTTAATCGCACATCCGGCAAGGAGACCGGCTGACGCCAGGGAAGATATCATTATAAATTCACGTCGGCTGTAAAGACCCTGAGATCCCATTCTACCGGTTGAAAATATTGTCATTAAAAATTCCTCTCAATAAAGTTCGCGTATCATCACTGGTTCTGAGGGACACGATTCGGGTCAACAGCGATTTTTATCTCAACCCTGCGGTTCTGTGCCTTGCCGTCCGGGGTTTCATTTGATGCTACCGGCCTGGTCTCACCATATCCGATCGATGAAAGGCTTGCGATATTTAAATTTTTTCCCCTGAGGTAGTATTCTGCAGCTTTCACCCGTTTTTCCGAGAGTGTTTGATTGTATGACTCAGAACCATCAGAGTCGGTATGACCTTCCAGCACAACAATATTTTCAGGATAATTAGAAAAAACACCAGCCAGCTCATTGAGTTTGGTGGCTTCTGCAGGCTTAATGATATCCTTATCCACATCAAAATTGATCTTCAAAGTGGCTTCAATCTTCTGATTTTCCTGGTCTACCTTAACACTTTCCATGCCTTGAACCTGCTCCAGTTCCTTTGCCTGATTATCAAGTCGCCTTCCTATAAGGGCACCCACTGCACCTCCGACGACTCCGCCGATTACTGCTCCCCCTGTCCTGTGGTCGGATTGATGCCCGATGATCGCGCCAACTGCTGCGCCTGCTGCGGTACCAATACCTGCCCCTTTTGTTGTTCGTGTGGTTTCACAACCTGTCGAGCAAAAGAGGCCTAAAATGAAAACTAGAATAATTAACAAACAAATATTTTTTCCCATATATGTACTCCTTTATAATGTGTTTAAAATTAAAATAATTGTTACCGGTTGGACCTGATTTAATACCTGAATTTTTAACCAGATATCATTGAGCCTTTATCGCCACACGACAAAGCCCGATGCAAAATTCAGGTATTTAGAATTCACTTTTAAAGGATTAAAGTATATGAAGTTGAGTATTGTATGTCAATATAAAGGATTTGGATCACCTACAACATACGATATCGCGATTTCAGTTTACTTTATCTGGTACAGTATGTACAACCGCAACATCCGTGGCTGAGAAATCAGCACCTTTAAAAAGAAGTGGTTCACCCGAATATTTTGAAAGGGCATATGAACAACAATCTCCTATATTCAATCCAGCGGGATGTCGTCCTTTACCAAATGTCCTCCAGGCAGTTCTGGCAATTTCTACCTGTCCCTGTTCCATCCCCACTATCTCAATACCTGCCCTGTTAATAAGCAGGTCGAGTTCTCTGCCACCTGCCTCGCCCTTTTTTGCCTCTATAACAATACTGCTCTCAAGATATGTAAAGACACTCATCAACCTTTTGGGATCATATGAAATTACTCTGGCAAAGACCTCAGCTTCGGGTTCACCCAGAAGTATGGCAATTAAGGCAGATGTATCAATAACCATTATTATTCACACCATTATTGTTATAACCCAGGATTTCATCCGGATCTCTTTTATCTATATCAGGAATAGAGCTGCACCTGCTGGAAATATTCATGATCTCTTTTGCAATATCTGTGTGAGCTGTTCTTCCATGAAGACGTTCAAGCTTATCCTGGAGGGCGTTGATTATAACCTGGGTAACATTCCCCCCATCTATGGCGATGATTTCTTTTGCAAGCTTTTCAGCCTGTGGATTTCTTATACTTAATGCCATAAGCTATTCCTTTCCGTATATACATTTGCCGAAAGTATATACGCCTTGGGAAACATTGTCAACAACTCCTCTTAAATGCAACAATTCATATTGGTGCGATGTCCTGATAGACCAGCTACACTATCCTTTTGAACATCTTTTCCAGTTCAACGTAGCTGATCTTTTTAAAGACTGGTCTGCCATGCGGGCAGTTGGTTGCAAGATCAATGTTTTAATATCAACTGCTTGACAAACGGTATACTAAAAAGTATTTTGTTATTACATATTATTTGGAGGTATATCATGATCATAGCAAAGACTACTGAAAAGGGTCACGTTATAATCCCTGCATCACTCAGGAAGAAGTATGACATTAAAAAGGGAACCAGGATGGCTATATCAGAAGGAGAAGGGAATGTGATTATAATCAAGCCAATTCCGGATGATCCTATTGAGGCATCAAGGGGTATACTGAAGGGAAATACCTCTCTAACCAAGGCGCTATTAAAAGACCGGGCAGAAGAGGCAAAAAATGGATAATTCTTATGTCCTCGACAGCTATGCACTAATCGCACATTTTGAAGATGAAACAAGCGGCGAAAAAGTGAGAAAATTTCTTAAAGCTGCACAAGCCGGAAAGATTAAGCTTTATTTATCGGTAATTAATCTGGGTGAGATATATTACAATACACATCGAGAGCGTGGCAGTAAAAAGGCTGATGAAGCTGTTTTTATGATTGAACAGTTGCCTATCACTATTGTGAATGCGGATATGGAAATCACACTTGAAGCAGCAGGGCTGAAAAGTATCCATCCAGTATCCTATGCGGATTGTTTTACAGCAGCCCTTGGTATAAAGAAAAAGGCTAAAATAATTACCGGTGACCCGGAGTTTAAACTGTTTGGAGATAAGGTAAATGTGGAATGGCTCTAAATTAAGACCAGCCTACACTATCCTTTTAAACATCTTTTCAAGTTCAGTATAGCTGATCTTCTTATAGACTGGCCTACCGTGCGGGCAGTTTGTTGCGAGGTCAAGCTGCTGCAACTGAGTGAGTAAAAGGCTTATCTCCTTTTCTGTCATCCTCTGCCCTGCCCTTATTGCGCCGTGGCATGCCATAACAGTAAGGAGTTTGTCCATCGCCCCTGTAGTCGTGAGGTCATCCTCTTCGTGAAGCACAGGGATAAGGTCTTTTAGAAAACTCTCCCAGTTGGAGTTAACAAGAATGGCCGGTACTGCCCTTATGATAAAACTGTTTCCGCCAAAGTGCTCTATCTCAAAACCAAGGTTATTGATTTGTTCAAGTTTTTCTTCAAGTATCCTTGTATCCTTATTAGACAGCTCTATATCAACAGGTAAAAGAAAATTCTGGCTCTCCATTTTTTTGACCGCATATTTTTGCCTGAGGGTTTCATACACTATCCTTTCATGGGCCGCATGCTGATCTATCATTAACAGACCATCCCTATCTTCAAATAGAAGATAGGTGCCCTTGAGTTGCCCAATAATCGAAAGGTTGTCACCGATATTTTCCTGCCTGATTTCTGGCCTTGCAGGATATGGATCATGGTGAACAGGTTTTTCTTCCCTCACAGGAATTATTACTTCTTGAATTTCCTCCGGTATATATGTCGGCTTTTTATGACTGAAAAGACCCTGCTGATGCTGTGGAATTGATTCCTTAACTTCAAGTGTTTCTTTAACAGTATTTCCTATCTGATGGTAAACCGGGACAGGCGCATCTTTTTTTTGCGCTTTATCACCCTCCTGCATTTCAGGGCTGAACAGGGGAGCGGGCCTTTCAATATAAACATCACCTGATGGCCTGAAGGGGTTTATCTGGTCGCCCAATGCCCTGGCAATGGTTGATGATATGGACTGATAAATGAGCCTCCCATCCTCAAAACGCACCTCCTGTTTTGCAGGATGCACATTGATATCCACAAATGCTGGATCAATATCTAAAAAAAGGGCCACTTGAGGGTAACGCCCCTTCATGAGCCGCTGGCCATAGCCCCCTGTTATGGCGCTAAGTACTAGTTTATCCCTTATGTTCCGGTTATTTACATAGAGATACATGCGGTCACCACGGGTTCTTGAAAACTCAGGCGGAGCCAGATATGCCCTTACAGTAAACCTCTCATGTTCAAAGCGGGCATCCATAAAAGACTGGGCAACATCTTTACCAAAAAGTGCGGTTAATCTATTGAGTTCAGTCTCTGATGAAGGGAGGTTCAAAATGGCTTTACCGGTAAAATTATCAAGTAATTTTATATAGATGCCTGAAAATGGCAAAGCGATCCTTGAAACCGTATCAGTAATCAGGCCAGATTCTGTCTTTTCTGTTTTAAGGAATTTTTTTCTGGCAGGTGTATTAAAATAGAGGTCTCGTACATCTATTGTTGTGCCTGCAGGGGCACCTGTCTCCTCAACAGACTCTATAACCCCGCCATTAGCCTTTAGCCTGAATGCAGATATCTGGTCATGGGGCCTGCTGGTTATCTCCATCCTGGAGACAGAGCATATGCTCGGAAGCGCCTCACCCCTGAACCCCAATGTTTTTATGGTAAATATATCGCTGACTGTTGAGATCTTGCTTGTGGCGTGTCTCTCTATGGCCAGGAGCAGGTCATCCTTGTCCATGCCTGCCCCATTATCACTAACCCTTATAAGACCGCTACCGCCATCTTCTATGCGAATGGTGATCCTGTCTGCGCCCGAGTCTATGCTGTTATCAAGAAGCTCCCTTACAACAGATGCAGGTCTATCAATAACCTCACCGGCAGCGATCTGGTTTGCGACATTCTGTGAAAGTTTTTGGATTTTGCCCATGCATGTTTATGCAAGTTCAAGCAGCTCCTTGTCAACAGGAAATTTGCTTTCATGCTGTCTTGTGTTGCGAATCCTTGACATAAAACCGTTTTGGCTTGCCTTCCTGAGATTATCCTCACCTATCGGGTCATGTGACAGGCATTTTGAAGTACCGGTATTTGAGAGCAGGTCTTTAACCAGCCTGAATGAGAGGTTGAGCATCATGTCTATGTAGGCAGCCGGTATCTGGTATGGCGAGTGGTTGCATACAAATGAAAACTGCGAAGAGCCATAAAGATAATCAGAGACCTTTACAGACTGTTTAAAAATATGTTTCTTAGCCCTGAATCCGCCGCTGTTTGCTAATACAGCCGCCTTGAGCATCTTGTCACACTCAAGCTCCTTGCTTGAAAGGATATCCGCAGCCATCTTGAGATAAAATGAACCTGTAAATTTGTCAGCAACCGCCTCAGAATAAAAATGGCCCAGTTTTTTAAGCATAATGAACCTGTAGATAAGATCAGGCACAAAATAGTTGTGAGCCACAACATCAGCAGCCAGATGGGAGAGAAAACCATATGCATATGCGGCCTCCCTCTCACTTTCCGCCTCACCCAGTATGCTAAAGCCTGTCTCCCAGTTGTGGGAATGGCCCTCTTTTCTTTTGCTTCCCTTGCCTATAAAAAAATCAGCGGCAAGGTTGCCATATATATACTCAAGGGGAAATTGTTTAAGAATAGCCGCAATATCAGGCAGGATAAATTTTAATCCATCGAGTATAGAACAGGAGATAACTGTATGTACGGCAGGGCCCCAGGCATATGCATTGTCTGCGAAGATTATCTGAAAAATAAAAACAATCAGCAACGAAACGAATATATTTAAAAAAATCATTATAAGGCTATGACCTTCCTTCTACTATTTACCCACAGGATGAGAGCCGCATGAGCTGTCCATAAAAAATCGAATAGAAAATAATGATTTTTTTATGGATGTAAAGTAAATTTTTCATTACCATGCTGATCATCTTGTAAAAGCCGGCGAAATATAGCAGAACATTAGAATTAATACCAGTTATTATTTTATTTGTGTCCATTTAAATATTAATTATAAATTATACTTAATTAAAGTTATTATTATATATTTAGGATCAACATTATTTTCCCTAAAATTCAAACGCTCTCCACACATCGGATAGCATAAGGTTTATCTTTAGTCTTTTTTTAAGAAAATGACTCTAAAAAGAGGGGGAATTTTTTATGTCAGAAACAGAAAATCAGGCGCGGGGTGAAGGTCACAGGGAAAGACTCAGGGAACGGTTCATAGAGGGGGGTATAGAAAGGTTTACAGATGAGGAGGTTATTGAGTTTCTTCTTACACTTGGCACCCCCAGAAAGGATGTAAAACTGGAGGCAAGGGAGGCTCTCAGGCAGTATTGCACCCTTTCAGGGGTATTATCAGCCCCCCTGGATGAGCTTAAGAAAATAAAAGGGATTGGTGAGAAAAATGTCCTGTACCTTAAACTGGTTCATGAGGTGGCAGGCCGGTATCTCAGGGACAGGGTTATAAACAGTGCCTTTTTCAACTCTTCAAAGGCGGTATATGAATACCTGTTCCATTCCATGCGTGACCTTAAAAGGGAGGTATTCAAGGTACTTTTTCTTAACAGAAAGAATGAGCTTGTCTCGGATCAGGATGTTTTTCAGGGCGGGCTTACCGGGAGCGCGGTCTATCCTGCCGAGATCATGAAACTGGCGCTCAACAGTAATGCGGCTGCAATGGTATTTGTCCACAACCACCCGTCAGGGGACCCGCAGCCATCAGCAGAAGACAGAAACCTTACCAGGAACCTTGTGTTTGCATCACAGCTTTTGTCTTTGCAGGTGCTGGATCATATTATTATCGGCAATAACAGGTATTTTAGCTTTGCCGATGAAGGGGTTATAAAACTCTTTACCGAAGAATACAGAACGAAACTAAATCTATAAAAATCTTGACTCTTTTTTATTTATGATGAAAATAGACACTCCATGCGAGAGTGGCGGAACTGGCAGACGCGCTGGACTTAGGATCCAGTGCCGCAAGGTGTAGGGGTTCAAATCCCCTCTCTCGCACCA